>NZ_BAABLN010000001.1:0-282338 GCF_039544365.1 Kocuria gwangalliensis
GATGACCAGCAGCCACGCCGGGACCCCACAAGCCCGCGCGAAAATCCACACCACACTCACCGACTTTGAAATAGCCCTGCAAAATTGGTCCGATCAGTTCATGTGGCGAACGATTTTGGCCGCAAAGGCATCCGCTTGCTCCTGGGTGACGTCGCCCAGGGCGACCGCGCGATCCAGGTCTTGACGGATGCCTGCCAGGCGCCGCTGGACCGCCACGCCCTGGCCGGCCACTGCATTGGACTGGACGGCGGGAGGAGTCAGCAGTGCGCGGGGTGGTTGAGCCTGAGCCGCTCCGGAACCACCGACGATAAGTCCTGCGGCAAGCGCTGTTCCCGCGAGGGCGCCACTGCCCCGGCGGAGTACGGCCTTGGAGACCTTGACCCCGGGCACACGGATACGCGACTGCTTTTTCATGGGCAAAACCCGTCTTGACAAGGAAGAATGATGGTCTGAAGCAGAACGGCTGCGGTCGATCTGAGTCATGGACTCATCCTTACCCGTGGTCCTGAAATCCGCCTGTGCTCCCGGTGACAAATTGATAACAACCAGGAGACCAGGACGACCACTAGGCTGGTCCGTGAGAGTTATCAGCACGCCTCCAACACCCAAGTGAAAGGAACACCGTGGCTTCAGAATCTTCGTTCGATGTGGTCAGCAAGGTAGACAAGCAGGAAGTCTCCAATGCCCTCAATCAGGCTCAGAAAGAGGTGTCCCAGCGCTACGACTTCCGCGGGGTGGGCGCCGAGATCGACTTCTCGGGCGAGAAGATCTTGATCAAGGCCAACTCCGAGGAACGAGCCCAGGCCGTTCTGGACGTGTTCCAGTCCAAGCTCGTCAAGCGCGGCATTTCCCTGAAGTCCTTGGACGACGGTGAACCGTACGCCTCCGGCAAGGAGTACCGCATCGAGTCCACCATCAAGGAGGGCATTGCCCAGGACCAGGCCAAGAAGATCACCAAGCTCATTCGCGATGAAGGGCCCAAGGGTGTGAAGGCCACCATCCAGGGCGACGAGCTGCGGGTGTCCTCCAAGTCCCGCGATGATCTGCAGGATGTGATTGCGCTGCTCAATGGGTCAGAACTCGACGTGGACCTGCAGTTCGTGAATTACCGCTGAGCCGAACCCGCCCTTGGTGGGGTCAGAAAGAAGCCGTGACCCGGGTTGGGGTCACGGCTTCTTCCGTGGCTGGTCGCTGATCAGTTGGTGCGGCCGTAGAACCCTCCGCTGCGCGCCATGTTCTCCAACCGAGCCACACGGTCGTCGGTCGATGGGTGGGTGCGGAACATGCTTTTGAGCCCGCCGCCCCGGAACGGGTTGGCGATCATCAGGTGCGACGTGTTGACGAGCTGTTGATCGTTAGGATTCATCGGACGCTGAGAGGCGCCGCCCTCGATCTTGCGCAGTGCGGATGCGAGCGCCAGCGGGTCACCGGTGAGCTGCGCGCCTTCCTGGTCGGCGTCGTATTCGCGGGTCCGTGAGATGGCCATTTGGATGACCATGGCGGCAACGGGAGCCAAGAAGGCCATGAGCAAGGCCACCAGCGGATTGCCGCCGCGGTCCCCGCCACGGCCGCCGAAAATGGCGGCGAACTGCAGGAATTGCGCGGCAGATGTGATGAGCCCCGCCACGGCTGCCGCCACCGAAGAGGTCAGGATATCTCGATTGTAAACATGCATCAGTTCGTGGCCCAGAACCCCGCGCAGCTCGCGCTCGTCCAAGATCTGGAGGATACCTTCCGTACAGCACACGGCGGCATTCTCCGGGTTACGGCCGGTTGCAAACGCATTGGGGCTCATGGTGGGGGCAATGAACAAACGCGGCATGGGCTGGCCCGCCCGCTGCGACAGGTCATGCACGATGCGGTACATGGTGGGCGCTTGCTGCGGCGTCACTTGAATTGCCCGCATGGACCGAATGGCCAGTTTGTCCGAGTTCCAGTAGCTGTACGCCGTGCCGATCAGTCCGATCACGGCAAAGATCACGATGAACACCGAGCTACGGGTAGCTCCGGCAATGACCGCGCCGATAACCAGCAGCACCGCCCACATGCCGCCCAGCAGCAGCACGGTTTTCAGCCCGTTGTAATGCTTATGCATTCCACCTTCTCCTCCGCACCGGGCTACCGCGCAGCAATTACGGGCGCGCACCGGTGAGTAAATATGCGATCCAATCAGTCAACGTCCAGCCGCTTGGTACTGTTCCCCACCGCCCTGTGACGTCGCTGGGATTTTCGGCCGCCGTCACGTCGGGGACATCCACCGCATCGGTGGGGTCCGGCGCGGGTTGCGTTGGGCCGGTCACCGGAGCGGTCGGTACGGGCACGGTCGGGTCGGTGGCAGGACCCGTCGGCTGGGTGTCCGGCCCGGCAACAGGCGGTTTCTCGGACGACGACGGCGCTCCGGGCGTCGCGGGCGCTTCGACCTCCGGCGCGCTCGGCTGGGCTTCAGGATTGTCCGGAGTTGCCGGGGCGTCCGGGGCGTCCGGGGTGTCGCTGCCGTTATTGTTTTCGACCGGGCCGTTCGGATCGGCCGGGCCGGGATCACCCGTGCCGACATTGCCCGAATCGGGAACCTCAGGGAGCGAATCGACCACCGGATCCGGAGTTTCGATAGGTCCGGGAACCTCGGGGACGGGAGTGATCGACGGATCCGGAGTCTCAGCGGGTCCGGGAACCTCAGGAAGCGGACTCGCCACAGAATTTGGCGTCTCAACGGACCCAGGAACACCAGGGACGGGCGTGACCACAGAATCCGGCGTCTCAACGGGTCCAGGAACCTCAGGAAGCGGACTCATTACAGAATCCGGCACCTCACCTGGTCCAGAGACACCAGGGACGGGCGTGACCACTGATTCCGGCGCCTCACCCGGTCCGGGAACCTCGGGGAGCGGAGTCACCAAAGGGTCCGGCGTTGCTATGGGTCCGGCAACCTCGGGGAACGGATCGACCCGCGGATCCGGAGTTCCGACGGGTCCGGGAACCTCGGGCGCCTCGCCGTCCCCGCCGCCCTCGGACGGCTCCTGGGCCGGGTTGTCACGCGGACCCGCAACTTCGGGGACCGGGGGCTCAACGGGCGGCACGGGGCCCGGCGGCACGGGCAGCACCGGCACCTCGAGCTGCGGGGTCACGGAATCCTCACGGGCCGCGGGTAGCCGGATGCTTGAAGGGTCATCCTTGGCAGGTGACGGGTCAGGCGCCGAGGATTTCAACGACCCGGTGGATTCGTCACCCCTGTCGCGGGCACCCGCACCCGGTGGATCACCCGCAGAACCCGCAGAACCCCCGGCAGGGTCATCCATGGCCGGTTGCGCCTGTCGCGTGTTCACCACCTCTGATGAGTCATGCTGGACGGTGGCCACGATGCCCGCCGTACCGGTCCCCGCAACGGCCACGCCGGCGGCAGCAAGAATGACCTTGGTGGCCGAACCGGTTATGACCCCGCCCGCGGCAGCGGTCACTGACGAAACCGAGGCAGTGGACGCGGCCGTTGCCGTCGCCGTCGCCGCAGCGGGAACTGAGGCCCCTGGGACGCAGGCCCCGAGCGGCGTCGTGGTAGCGGACATCACGCCGGAAACACCGGAAACGCCGACCGCGCCACCGGCACCCGCGGTGCCGAGTGCGGCAATCAGTCGATCCGGGGCATCGCCCCAGAGCGGCAGACCCGCCAGGATGGGCAGAATCCAGCCGCGCAGGCCCACACCCAGATCCTGGAGCTGAAGGTACTCCGCCGTGCATCGTTCGCAGGAATCGAGGTGGTCCTGCATGAGCTTCATCTTGGACGGTGTAAGCGTGCCGCGGACGAAAGCCCCCAGCTGCGCGGAGTATTCGCCGCATTCCTCGAGGGCTTGCGCGGATACGTGTTGCTGCATGTATGCCGTCCGGAGGCCCTCGCGAGCCCGCTTGCCCAGTGCGGAGACGGCGTTGGGTTGAATACCCACCACGGAGGCCACTTGGCGCGGCCGATAACCCTCGATCTCGAGGTACCAGAGCACCTCTTGCCAACGCTCGGGCAGGGATGCGAAGGCCCGCGCGACGACGGCGGCGTCCACTTGGCGCACCACGGTGTCGTCGAAGAGTTGGACCCGGTCCAGTTTGCCCTGCTCCTGGGGTTCCTGAGGCTGGGTCCGACTGAGGTCATTGGCGCGATCGGCTGCCAGACGGGACACGGCGGTGACCAGGTATGCGCGCAAGAATTGTCGTGGACCGCCACCGGACTTCAGGAGCGCGAGTACCCGGGTGAAGGCCTCCGAGGTGATGTCCTCCGCCTCAGCATGACTGTTGGTGTGCAGGCGGGCAACGGCGAACACTGCACCGCAGTGGCGCTTGTACAGTTCCCCAAAGGCTTGACGATCACCGATGCGAACAGCATCGAGTAATGGCTCATCATTGGCCGCTGGTGTCGAATTCTGCTGGCTATCCCGGAGAGCGGGACGTCGTGTGTCTTCCATGGCGCCTTAGGAGTGCTGACGGGTCCAACCATTGTGTCAGCACATCGGCAGTTGTCAGGCCGGGATACCGACTGTGACACAACTGAAACTATTCAGCCCAAAAGGTGGGCCGGGGGTGCGGTTACTCCCCAGACCCGCACCCCCGTCTCCTATCTCACCCGTCCCTCCCCCATCCGAGCAGCCCGCTCGGAAGTTGGTCGCTCTAGCCCACCGCTGCGCAGGGCCCTCCCCGGTCCTTGTGCTCCAACTGCGGCGGTACGTCGGTCCCCGAGCGCTGAGACCGTCCGGAATCGCACGCAGCCCGCGTGCGATTCACTATGTAGACAGCCCGGGACGTGAATCGTGACGCGAGATCGGAAAGAAATTTTGAAACTTCTTGTGAGACGTGCAGCACATCAAATTATTGTGAGTGATTCAGAATAACGGTACGATGGATACTCAGGAACACCACGTCGACCGGGGGTATCAACCCCTCGCGGTCGGTGTGGCCACAGCCACTGCGTTGAAGCCGGCGCAGGGTCACCCAGGAGGAACCTTGTCCGACAGCACTCCCCACGAACACGGCCTTCGACAGACCGGCTCGTTCACCACCGACCAGTTGGGAAAGCACGTCGCGTCCGACGAGCACTCACTGTCGGTGGGTGCAGACGGGCCCATTGTTCTTCACGACTCCTACGTGGTGGAGAAGCTCGCCGCGTTCGACCGCGAACGCGTCCCCGAGCGCGTGGTGCACGCCAAGGGTTCCGGTGCGTTCGGCGAACTGGACATTACCGAGGACGTGTCCCGCTACACCAAGGCCGCCGTGTTCCAACCCGGCACCAAAACCCCCATGCTGGCTCGCTTCTCCACCGTGGCCGGCGAGCTGGGCTCCCCCGACACCTGGCGCGACCCCCGCGGCTTCTCGCTGAAGTTCTACACCACCGAGGGCAACTTGGACATCGTGGGCAACAACACCCCCGTCTTCTTCGTCCGCGACGGCATCAAGTTCCCGGACTTCATCCACTCCCAGAAGCGACTGCCGGGTTCCGGCCTGCGCGACAACACCATGCAGTGGGACTTCTGGACCCAGTCCCCGGAATCCGCGCACCAAGTCACCTACCTGATGGGCCCCCGCGGCATCCCCAAGAGCTACCGGCACATGAATGGCTACGGCTCCCACACCTATCAGTGGGTCAATGAACACGGCGCGCGTTTCTGGATCAAGTACCACTTCATCGCGGACCAGGGTGTGGAAGGCCTCACCGATGAGGCAGCGAAAAAAATTGCCGGTGAGGATGCCGACGCCCACCGCCGCGACCTCCACCAGGCCATCGAGAACGGCGATTTCCCCTCCTGGACGCTGTACGTGCAGGTCATGCCCTATGAGGATGCCAAGGACTACCGTTTCAACCCGTTCGACGTCACCAAGACGATCTCCAAGAAGGACTACCCCCGCATCAAGGTGGGTAAGTTCACCCTGAACCAGAACCCCCTGAACCACTTCGCCCAGATCGAGCAGGCGGCGTTCTCGCCGGGCAACACCGTTCCGGGCGTGGAGATTTCCCCGGACAAGATGCTGATGACTCGCGTGTTCTCCTACCCGGACACCCACCGCCACCGCATCGGCCCGAACTTCGCGGACCTTCCCGTGAACTTCCCGTACCGCGCCGACCAGAACTCCTACTCCCACGACGGTCCCATGCGTTACTCGTTCAAGCACCCGAACCAGCCGGTCCATGCCCCCAACACCACGGGTGGCCCGGTGGCCGGTGGCGAGAAGGCCGCTGACGAGTTGCGCTGGGAGTCCGACGGCGACATGCTCCGCGCCGCAGCCACCCTGCACTCCGAGGACGACGACTTCGGCCAGGCCGGCACCCTGTTCCGAGAGGTCTTCAGCGCCGAGGAGAAGGCCCAGACCGTTGAGAACATTGCGGCTCACGTGGGCGATGTTTCGGATGAAGCCATCCAGGAACGCGCCTTCCAGTACTGGGAGCACGTGGACACGGACCTCGGCATGCGCGTGCGCACAGCAGTTGCACGGCGGCGGGACTGAGGGTGGCGCGGGTCGGGACCGCATCCATGGCCGTCTACATCGGGTGAGCGCGGCCATTAGCCCTGTTTGTCGTGCCGCTGCCCCTCCTGCTGGGCCACGAGGTCCAGGAGCTCTCGCACTTGCTGTGCGGGGATGGTGGCCACCGGGGGCAGAGCGTTGACGCACACCCCGGCCGCTCCCGAGTCCACGGCGAATTTGAGGACGTCCCGTGACGGTGCGGCACGAACCTGCAGGCTGGTGTCCAGTGCAGCAATTTCCGCAGCCGAGGTGAACACCATGATGGTGTCCGGTGCGGCGTTCGGATCCTGGGGTTGCACCATGACGGGCATGGATTTTCCGTTACGGTCGCGCGTGCCGAAGAGCAACTGGCCGTTGGGGTTGAGGATCGCCGCCAGCAACCCGGACATGTTGTTGTCCAGCAGGGCTTCCTTGACCGCGCGGTTGTGCGGGGTCCGGTTGACCCATTCAATTTGTGCACGCTCGATGCGCATGGGGTTCTCTCCCCCGGGGTCGAAGACCAGTTCGTCGTACTGGGGGTCCGTGGCCACCATGTTGAGCACGGCCGCAGACTGCTGACGGAACAACACCGGTTCCGTTTTCTCGGGATCCTTGTTGTTCTCCCGGAACACCGCGCGCGCCTCGTCCGTGGTCGTGTACACCGCCAAGGCACGAGTGCCGTCCTCCTGTCCCAATGCCTGCACCCGGATCTGCGATTCCGGGCCTACCGGTTGACCCTCCTCGCCCGGCACCAGATCCGAACCGGTGATGTCCAGCAGCACCATGCCGGTCATGGCCTCGCGCAGGACGTTGGCCATTGCCTGGTCCACGGGATTCGCCACGTACTCGGCGATTGCCGCGCGCAATCGGGGGTGGGTGTGGTCGGCCTGGGCACCGTGGTCCTCGGACGGGTCCACGAACTCGAGATCAATGCCCTGTTCCCCGGCAAGCCCGATAGCCCACTCCGGCGTGCGTGCCACAGTGCGAGGGAACTCACCCAGATGCGCGGCGATGTCCTGAGCTTCGTAGCGGCCCTCATGCAAGAACTGCTGCGGCAAATCGTGGAAGTTATACCGCGCTGCAAAGCGGTAGTCGGGTTCGGGCCACCCCTTCGCGGCAATCGTGACGCTGACGGTGAGCCACGTTCCGCGGCCCTTCAGATAGCAACTGCGCTGTAGTTCGGCCAGAGATTCGAGCACGGGGCTGCCCTGCTTGATGGGTCCCGCCGCACCGGGGATCGCGGTTCCGTCCCGGTTTTCGGCGACCCGCAAATACACCCGGTCACCCTGCGGTTTGAAGTCGACGCGCGTGGAGTCCCACCCGGGCTCGGTCCGCAGGACCGACAAAACCCAACGTCCGATCTCCGCCACCAGCTCGCGTTCGCTGCGTGTACCCGGGTCCTGTTCGGTGTGCGGAGCTGAGGTCATGGTGAGTTTTGTTCCCTTCGGCCCGGCCGTCCGGTGCCCGTTGGCTGAAGCGGGCTTTCCCGCGGTCCTCTTGCAGCAACCCTATCCAACGCGATAGGAACGTCAGCAGCCTGGGATCTTTCTGCCAGACGCGGTGAAAACCGCCAGGAGCTGCGCGGAGGTGCCGTGCCAGTTGTTAGCCTGGGTGCTATGACAAAAACGTTGCAGGAGCTGATCGACGCTTCTATTTTCATCTCCACCGAATACCAGGCAGTGCTGGCGGAGCTGTCTCAGGGCGCGGATTGGGACGTGGATTTTTCCGCGCCGTCGTTCACCCTGCAAACCACCCCGCCGCTCACGCTCACCCCGTACCTGCTGGGCACCGAATCAGCGGCGCGCGGTAGCTGGATCTGGTCCTGGCAGGAGCTGGGCCACTTCAACCCGCAGGTCGTGTCCGCCGCCGTCCAGGCCAAGGAGGCCGGCCAGCGATTGGAAGTCGACGAATTGACCACCGACGAGCAGCCACTCCAGGACGGGCTTGCCCGCCGCCTCACGTTGGCGGCCAAAGCGGTCACGGGCCTGTACGCCCACTACCCTGCCCGCGCCGGCGGCAACATCACCGCGTGGCTGCTGCTCGAGGGCGAGGCCTTCCAGCTGCCGCGCTTGAGCGAGCAGCGCATGATGCAGGTGATTGGTGAGTCCCTGACCACCGATACCGCCGTGGACCACAACCTGGCCGTGAACAGTTACGCCGCCCTGCGCGGCGCGCACGTCGAGTGGGACACGGACGCCACCTGCGTGGTCACCGTTCACGACGGCGCTCAGCGCTTCTGGTTCGACGACCACCAGATCACCGGCGTGGAACCCGCGGAGCCCTCCGTGGGCCCGGAGGAACTCGAGGATCTCGAGCGCCGGGCCGAGACCCACCGTGAGGCACTGCGCGAGGACCGCCAGGTCGCCATGAAGCTCGCCGTACAGCTGGGCGAACTCCAACGCGCCGAGGCCGAGGAGAAGAACGAGCGGGAACGCGAGGCGTCCGAGAACGAGCGCCGCGAGCGCGAGGCGGCCAAGGCGGCGTCGGCCCCGGAAGAAGAGCCCCTGCCCGAGGAGCTGTCCGCGGAGGACATCTCCGCCCCGGAGCCGGAACAGCCCGAGGACGACGTCGCTGTTGCCGCCGGCGAGCTGCGCGACGGCGACCGCCCCTTCGATCAGGAACCCACTCGGGAGCCGGCTGTCCCCGGTCGGGTGCAGACCACCGTGCTGCCGGACCCGGAGGAAGTGCCCGAACCCACAGCGGGCCCCGAGGCTTCTCCGCAGCCGAACACCACCACCATTGGGCGTATCCCCGAGCCGGACCTCGCGGCCTCCCAGCCGGGTGTGTCCCGGGAGGAGGAGTCCGCCCTGGTTGATCGCGATGAGCGCGCGGCCCGTGACGAGCCGCGCATTGCCGATGCCCGCGGCGAACGCGAGCATGACACCGCCGCCCGCCGCGAGACCGTGGCCGGCCCCGGCGCGGCCGAGGACATCTCGGCCCCCGCCGTGGTTGACGGTGAAGAGGTCGAGACCAACGAGCAGTTGGAGAAGAAGGGCGAGAAGAAGAAGGGATTCTTCAGCCGCTTCTTCGGTGTGTGACCGAGGTGCCGTCCACCGTTAGGATCGGATGGTGACGTACAACGTGGAGACCGGTCCGGGACCTGATCGGAAAAAAAGGACCCGGGCCGGTTTTCTGTACGGTTTTGGCGCGTACGGCATCTGGGGTCTGCTGCCCCTGTATTTCATTCTGCTGTTGCCCGCCACCGCGTACGAGATCGTGTCGGCGCGCGTCCTGTTCTCACTGATCTTCTGTCTGATCCTGCTGGCGCTCACGCGCTCCCTGGGTGCCATGAAGCAGCTCTTCCGGGATGGCAAAGCAGCCATTGCCCTCATGATTGCGGGGCTGCTGATCGCCGGGAACTGGCTGCTCTACACCGTGGCCACCACCACCGAGCGCACGCTGGAAGCCTCCCTGGGATACTTCATCAACCCCATTGTGGCCGTGCTGCTGGGGGTGATCGTGTTGCGCGAGAAGCTGCGACCCTTGCAATGGGCCGCCATTGTCGTGGGGTGCCTGGCGGTGCTGGTGATGTCCGTGTTCTACGGTTCCGTGCCGTGGCTGTCCCTGGGGCTCGCGTTCTCGTTCGGGTTCTACGGACTGGTGAAGTCCACGATCGGAAGCCGCTACCCGGCACTCGTGACACTCACCGGTGAAACCGCGGCCATCGCTCCCCTGGCCCTGGTCGGCATGATCTTCTTGAACTCGCAGGGCCAGGTCACGCTGTTCTCGGAAGGCGCCGGCCACTTCTGGCTGCTGGCGTCCTCCGGCATCATCACCGCTGTGCCCCTGCTGTTGTTCGGTTCCGCGGCCGCCCGCCTTCCCCTGAGCACCGTGGGCATGATCCAATACGTAGCACCCATTGGTCAGTTCATTCTGGCCATTGCCGTCCTGGGCGAATCCATGCCGCTGGAACGCTGGATCGGGTTCGGTATCGTCTGGTGCGCGGTGCTCCTCATGATTCTCGACGCCGTTCGCGCACCCCGCGCACGCCGGCTGCAACGGAAACGGAACACTGCTTAGCCACTGTTCTTTCCCGGGTACGACAAAGGCCGGGGCGCACCCGGATTCCTCGCGGGATCCCAGCGCGCCTCGGCCTTCGGTCATGTGTTCGCCCGGTGACGGCGGCGCCCGGTCAGCGGGACGGTTCACCCACGCGGGAGCGCTCCCCCGGTTCCGGGTGACCGAAATCATCGGGCTGCTCCGGATAGTCCGGGTCCAGCTCATCGACTTCTTCCGGTGAGCGTCGGATGTTGACGATGGAGAGCAGCAGCCCGCCCCACACCAACACGATGGCAACGATCATCATGACAATGGCTGTGGTGCTCATCGGGCACTTCCTTCCTGGTTGTCACGGGTGGGCCGACCCGCGGAACGTGACGCGGCGGCGTCGTCGGCGGTTGCCGTGCCGTCTTCCCAGGGAGCCCGCTGGTGCACAACGGTGCCGTGCTGGATGGCCCGCAGCGAGTAGTCCTGGTCCAGTGCCGGGCTGCGCAGGGCCGTGCCCCGGTAGTGGGTGAAGGACTTGTCCTGGGCCAGCAGCTCGCGGTCCAGGTAGGCGTCCTGCACGCTGGGCGCAGGGCTGGTGAAAGCTGCCGACGTGCGACGGGACCAGGGCAACTTGGACAGCAGGTAGGCAATGACCACCAAGCCGCCGGCCATACCCCAGCCGAACACGTTGACGAACCACTGAGGCATGTCGTTGTAGCCCTCGGCGAGGTTGAGCGTGAGCTGATCGATCAGCATGTAGCCCAGCACCACGGGGGTCACTGCACCGGCCACGATCATCCAGGTACGGCCCAACTTGAACGAGGACACCGAGTTGAGGTGATCGCGCAGAGTGGGCAGCGCCGAGAATCCGGCAGTCAGCATGAGCACCGAGATCAGGGCTGCGGCGACAATGCCAAAGTTGTTCACAAAGGCGTCCACCACGTCCAGGAGGTTCAAACCCGTGGTCGTGGGGAAGAACAGCAGCGACACAATCGCCAGCGGAATGACAACCACCGCCACTGCCACCGGGCGGCTCAGGCCCAACTTGTCACGGAAGCCGGCCACGATCACTTCCACGATCGAAATCATGGACGTGAAGCCGGCGAAGGCCAGTGCACCGAAGAACAGCACACCGATGAGCACGCCGAACGGTGCCTCGGAAATGATGGCCGGGAAGGCAATGAACGCCAGGCCGATACCGGAGGTCGCGACCTCGTCCACACCGGTGCCAGCTGCCGCGGCCATGAAGCCCAGCGCCGCGAACACGCCGATACCCGCCAGGATCTCGAAACTCGAGTTGGCGAAACCGACCACCAGCGCCGAACCCGTCAGGTCCGACTTGGGCTTGAGGTAGGCGGCGTAGGTGATCATGATGCCGAAGCCCACGGACAGCGAGAAGAAGATCTGGCCGTACGCGGCAACCCACACGGAGGAGTCACCCAGTGCCTCCCAGGAGGGCGTGAACAGAGCATCCAAACCGCCGCTGGCGCCGGGCAGGGTCAGGGCGATCCCGACCATGATCAGGAACATGACCACGAGGAGCGGAATCAGGATGGCATTGATACGACCAATACCCTTCTGCACGCCCATCATGAGCACCACCAACAGGGCGAGCCAGGCAATGGCTGTGGCAATGAACACCGGCCAAATGAAGTTGAAGCTAATGGTGACTTCATCCGAGACCTGCATGTAATCCGACATGAAGAAGCCCGCCGGATCATCTCCCCAGGCCTTGGTGAACGAGAAGATCGTGTACTGCATGGCCCACGCGAGAATGATCGCGTAGTACAGCGCGATGACCACGCAAATACCCAGTTGCCACCACCCGATCATTTCTAGTTTGGGGTGGAGCCGGCGATATGCCAGGGGCGCGGAGGCCCGGTAACGGTGGCCCACCGCGTAGTCGAGCATCAGCAGAGGGATACCCGCGGTCAGCAGAGCGACCAGGTAAGGGATAAGAAATGCGCCGCCACCGTTGTCATACGCGACATAGGGGAAACGCCAGATATTGCCCAGACCAACGGCGGAGCCGATGGCGGCAAAGATGAACATGGTGCGTCCGGAGAAAGCCTCGTTGGAAGCGCCACCACGTAAAGATTTAGTGGACATTCGATGATCCTCACAGGGGGAACACATCCCGCCCGAGCATCAGTCTGGATCACAGCGTGATGCGGGGCGGTTTTTGGATGTTCCCCAGCTTACTGAGGTATCAGCCTTCTCTGTGCACCACCGCGTGGGCAAATTCGATCAGCGCCGCCTTGGTCACGGTTTCCGGCAGCGGCCGGATCGCGGCAATGGCATCGTCGGCCCACCGGTTGGCCGTGTCCCACGCCTCTGCGGACACGGGATGGGCGGTCACGGCCGCCACCGCTCGGGCCAGCGCGTCATCGCTGGACAGGTCACCGTCAATGAGGTCCAGGACCTCCCGGGCGGGGTCCGCGACCGACCGGTCCTCGCATTCCGCATCCCGGCGCAGCAGGAGCACGGGCAGCGTGTCCACGCCTTCGCGCAGGTCGGTGCCCGGGGTCTTGCCGGACACGTCGTCGTGTCCCGTGAGATCAATGATGTCGTCCGCGAGTTGGAAGGCCAGGCCCACCTTTTCGCCGTACTCGACCAGCATGTCGATGACGTCTCGCGGGGCTCCGCCCAACAGGGAACCGTACTGGCCGCTGGCGGCAATCAGCGAACCGGTCTTACCCGCCAACACATTGAGGTAATGGGCCACGGGGTCCTGGCCCTCGGCGGGGCCGGTGGTTTCCTGCAGCTGCCCGATGACCAGCCGTTCGAACGTCCTTGCCTGGATCAGCAAGGGCTCCTGGCCCAGCTCGGAGACCATGGCAGAGGCGCGGGCGAAGATCAGGTCACCGGTGAGGATTGCCACGGAGTTGCCCCACACCGTCTGCGCGGTCTCGACACCGCGACGCAGCGGGGCGGAATCCATTACGTCGTCGTGGTAGAGCGTGGCCAGGTGCGTCATTTCCACCACGGCCGCGGCTTCGATCACCTTCTGGTTGATCTGACCGGCCGCGTCCGCGGCAAGCAGTGTGAGCAGCGGGCGCACTCGTTTGCCGCCGGCCTGCAGCAGGTGACGCGCGGTCACGTCTGCCAGGTGATCGGTCGAGCGCAGGGCCTCTTCCAGCCGCGTTTCGATCTGCGCGAGTGATTCCACGACGAGCGGACCCAGGCGGTCGTCCCGGGCAATGAGCTCAAATCCTGCGGGCAAACGCAATGAGCCATTCAGTCGGCTGGTTTCAGTCACGGTGTATCACTCTATCGACAATTCAACGGGAGGGTGTTAGCGCATCAATGAGCGCTACGGCACGGTCGGTCATGGTTCGGGCGGGGCGGTCCGAGAGCTCCGTCATGATTTGCACCGCGAATCGCATCAACTGGGGCATGCGCATGCCCGCGCGCACTCCCGCGCTCAACAAAGCCGGGTGCCCAATGAGTTCGGCGAGCGCGCGGCCCTGCACGAAGTGGGCACCCCATTCCTCGTGTACCAGCTGCGGGTAGCGAGCCAGCGCATTCTCGCGCTGTTGAAGCCCGTGGGCCGCCGCGGCATCCACCACGCACGAGGCCGCGAACAGCGCCGATTCCATGGCGTTGGAGATGCCCTCACCGTTGAACGGGGACACCAGCCCGGCGGAATCGCCGAGCAGCATGAGGCCGGGAACGTAGTGCGGGGTGCGGTTGGCGGCCATGGGCAGGGCGGCCGAACCCACGCGGCCCTCTTGGTGCTCGGGGTCGAAGGTCCATTCGGCGGGCATGGACGCCGCCCAGTCGCGCAGCACGGCGCGGTAGTCGAGGGTGCCGAAGGCGGGCGAGGTGTCCAGGATGCCCAGGCCCACATTGGCGGTGCCGTCCCCCACGCCGAAGACCCAGCCGTAGCCGGGCAGCAGCGACCGCTTGGGGTCGGTGCCGTCCACGAGTTCGAGCCAACCCTCCATCCAGTCCAGTTCCGAGCGCGGAGAACGGTAATAGGTGCGCACGGCCACACCCATGGGCCGGTCCTTGCGGCGGTGCAGACCGGCCGCGACCGCGGTGCGGGTCGAGTTGCCGTCAGCGGCCATCACGAGATCCGCGTGGTGATCCTCGGTCTGCGAGGTCCGGCGCCCGGTGGCGGGGTCCATCACGGTGGCCCGCAGGCCGATGATCCGACCGGTGTCATCGCGTAACACGTCCTGCACGGAACGGTGTTCGATCACGGTGGCGCCGGCGCCCTGGGCATGCCGGATGAGGTCCTCGTCGAAGCCGGCGCGCGTGCGCACCAGGCCGTAGGCGGGAAAGTCGGTGAGTTCGGGCCACGGGAATTCCACGGTGCGTCCGACTGCCACCAGGCGCAGTCCCTGATTGCGCTTGTACCCGTGCTCGGCCGTGTGGGGCAGGCCCATAAGCTGCATTTGCTTCACGGCGCGCGGGGTCAGCCCGTCGCCGCACACCTTTTCGCGCGGATAGCTGGTTTTCTCCAACACCGTGACGGAGATTCCCTGGGCGGCCAACCAGTAGGCTGCGGTGGCTCCGGCGGGGCCGCCCCCGCTGATCAATACCTTCACTGTGCTGTGGCCCTCCGTGTGCCCCTAGCCGTTACTGCTCGGTCCGTCGTCCATTGTGTCATTGCCGATGAGCTTTCTCCGCCCGCAGCCGTCCTATGCTGGAGGGCAATGACCATTGATACTTCCCCACCCAGCATGAGTGTCCTCACGGTGCCCGCGGCCGACTTGCCGGCCGCCGCGGATTTCGCCACCCAGCCAGACGTCCGCCGCCTGCTGGGTAGCCGCGATCCGGCCACGTGGATCCTGCGCGGTCAGGGGCTGGTGGGGCTGGGTCGGTCCGCCGAGTTCCGGGTGCGCGGCGGGACCCGCTTCACCTCCGCTCGCGTGTGGTGGGACGCCGTGCGCGATTCCGCCACCGTGGACGACCGCGTCAACCGACCCGGCACCGGCCTGCTGGCCTTCGGGGCGTTCGCTTTTTCGCCCTCCTCCACCGCCGATTCGGGGCTCGTGGTCCCGGAACTTGTGATCGGCTCCGACGAACACGGCGCGTGGGTCACGCTGATCCGCACCGATTGCGCCGCACTCACGACCGCCGACGCCGACGCCGCTTGGCGGGCTCACGTGGTCGAGTCACCGGCCACGCTCCACACGCGAGACGCGCCCGACACGGCGAGTGCGGCGGCGTCGTACCCCACCGCGACCCCGGGTGCCCTGGACGAGGACCGTTGGATGGCGGCCGTGGCGGACGGCGTCGACATGATTCGAGCGGGTGATCTGGACAAGCTGGTGCTGGCGCGCGACGTGGTGGTCGACGCGGGGCGGCCCATTGAACTCAGCGCTGTACTTGCGCGGCTGAGTGACCGGTACGACTCGTGCTGGACGTATTGTGTACGCCCCGGTGGCGCCGCCGACCCGAACGCGGGGCGACTGCTGGGCGCGACCCCGGAAATGCTGATCCGTGTGAAGCAGGGGACGGCCTCGGCGCGCGTGCTCGCGGGAACCCTGGACCGGCACGACCTCCCGGAGGGCGCCAATCCCGAGGACTTCGCCGGCGTGACCCTGGGCGGGTCCGACAAGCAGCAGCGCGAGCACAAGTTCGCCGTGGACTCCCTGCTCGCGGGGCTGTCGCCGTATGCGCAGACCGTGCACGGCGAGGAAGAACCCTTCATCCTGGCCCTGCCCAACGTGTGGCACCTGGCCTCCGACGTGCGCGCCGAACTGCGCACCGGTGTTGACGGCACTCTGCCCTCCCCGCTCGAACTGGCCGAGGCCGTTCACCCGACCGCCGCCGTGTGCGGAACCCCGACCGACGTGGCCGGCGGCGTGATCGAAGATTTAGAGCGCATGGATCGCGGTTTGTACGCCGGTCCCGTGGGCTGGCTCGATGCCTCCGGTAACGGCGAATGGGGCATCGCGCTGCGCGGTGCGGTGCAACTCGACGCGCGGCGGGCCCGTGTGAGCGCGGGATGCGGGATCGTCGCGGAATCCGACCCCCGGGCCGAACTGGCCGAGACCTGGGCCAAACTGCGACCCATGCTCGAGGCCCTGCCCGCTACGCGCGCGTGAGTCCCTGCGGGTTCGGGTCGCCGGAAATAACGGCGTAGTAAGGTTTTCCACAAACTACACAGCGTTATTGCTTTCCGAGGGAGATCCCATGTCCAAGCTTCGCCGCGTACTGCCCGCCCTGGCCCTGCTGTCCGCCACCGGCCTGATCCTCACCGGCTGCGAATCCACGTCCGAGTCCGATTCCCAGGCCGGCGGCGAGGGCGGCAAGCTCACCGTGTGCGCCAATTCGCCCTATCCCCCGTTCGAGTTCGAGCGCGACGGCGAGGTCGTGGGCTTCGACATGGCGCTGGCCGATGAGATCGCCAAGGACCAGGGCAAGGAAAAGGAATTCATCCAGGCGAACTTCGAGACCCTGGAATCCGGCGCCGCCCTGGACACCGGCCAGTGCGAAATGGTCATCTCCGGTATGGGGATCACCGACGAGCGCAAAGCCTCCATGGACTTCTCCAAGCCGTACTTCAATGACGAGATCGGCTTGTTGACCACCAAGGATTCCGGCATCACCGGCTTCGACTCCATTGGCGACACCTCCGTGGGAGCACAGCAAGCCACCTCCGGTGAGAAGTTCGCCCAGGAAAAGGGTGCCACCGTGCAGCAGTTCGAGGACGTGGAGCTCATGTTCCAGTCCCTGGAGACCGGCGGGGTGAAGGCCGTGTCCGGTAACATCTCCACGCTGGGCAACCGCGCCGAGGAGAACGAGAACCTCGAAATCGTGGAGACCGTGGACACCGGCGAGAACCTGGGTGTGGCCGTGAAGAAGGGCAACACCCAGCTTCTCGATTCCGTGAACCAGACCCTGGACCGCCTCAACGAGGACGGCACCATGGACAAGATGCGCGAAGAGTGGATCGGTCTCT
The DNA here is from genome assembly GCF_039544365.1 of Kocuria gwangalliensis. Taxonomy (NCBI): domain Bacteria; kingdom Bacillati; phylum Actinomycetota; class Actinomycetes; order Micrococcales; family Micrococcaceae; genus Kocuria; species Kocuria gwangalliensis. The sequence continues at coordinate 17,378 of NZ_BAABLN010000001.1, forward strand.
GACCCGGCAAACCACCGATGCCGGAAACCGATGTGATCTGCAACGTGTGCCGGGCGAGTCTCTCGCCCGGCACACCCGTTGCCTGCGCACTGCGAGATGATTGAACAAGAAATTCTGTGAGGACGTTTGTAATGACTGAGGGAGAAAACTGATGGCCATGACCACCCGGCAGCGCGCCAAGCTGTCGCGGGGCATCCAGTACGCCGTGCTGATACTGGTGTTGATCGCCCTGGTCGTTCTCGCGGACTGGCGCATTCTGTACGAACGGGTGTTCAACCCCGCGGTGATCGCGGATCAGTTCCCCGGGATCATCACCGTTGCCCTGAAGAACACGCTCATCTACACGGCCCTCGGTTTCGTGGTGGGGCTGAGCCTGGGTGTGGTCCTGGCGCTCATGAAACTCTCCTCCGTGGCACCGTACCGGTGGATCGCGACCCTTTACATCGAGTTCTTCCGCGGCGTCCCCGCACTGTTGGTGTTCCTGGCTCTGGGCTACGGCATCCCCTTGGCGTTCGGCTTCCGGTTCAATCACTACGTGACCGTGATGATCGCCCTGGGTGTGGTGGCAGCGGCCTACATCGCGGAGTCCCTGCGCGCCGGCCTGCAGGCGGTTCCCGCGGGCCAGTACGAAGCCGCCCGATCCCTGGGCATGTCCCACACCCGCGCCATGGTGACCATTGTCATCCCCCAAGCGCTGCGCATTGTGTTGCCGCCACTGACCAACGAGGTCATCCTGCTGACCAAGGACTCCTCCCTGGTCTATCTGCTGGGCATGGGATTGGCCCAGTACGAACTCACCAAGTTCGGCCGCGAGGGCATTTCCGGCGCCGGCGCGGGCCTGACACCGCTGGTCGCGGCGGGTATCTGTTACCTGATCATCACCGTGCCGCTGGGTATCCTGTCCCGCCGCTTTGAAACCAAGACCGACCGCGTCAAGAAGTCCTCCTAGGAGCCACGGTGTCCACATTTGCAACCGAAAACACTCAGGCGACCCCCGGATCCCAAGCACCCGCCGTGTCCGTGCGCGGGCTCAACAAGGCCTACGGCGACCTCGAGGTGCTGCGCGGCATCGACCTGACCGTTCACCCCGGTGAAGTGGTGTGTTTGATCGGGCCCTCCGGTTCCGGGAAGTCCACCCTGCTGCGCTGTCTCAACCTGCTGGAAGAACCGCAGTCCGGTGACATCACGGTCAGCGGCTTTGACGTGACCGACCCGGACATCGACGTGGACGCCATGCGCCGCAACGTGGGCATGGTGTTCCAGCAGTTCAACCTGTTCCCGCACCTGACCGTGCTGGAGAACTGCACCGTGTCCCAGGTCAAGGTGCTCAAGCGCTCCAATGCCGAGGCCGAGCAGACCGCAATGACCAACCTGGAACGCGTGGGTCTCGTGGAGAAGGCGCAGCAGCGCCCCGGGCAGCTCTCCGGTGGTCAGCAGCAGCGCGTGGCCATTGCCCGTGCGCTGTCCATGAACCCGGACCTGATGCTCTTCGACGAGCCCACCTCCGCGCTGGACCCGGAAACCGTAGGCGATGTGCTGGCCATCATGCGCACCCTCGCCAACGAGGGCATGACCATGCTCGTGGTGACCCACGAGATGTCCTTTGCCCGCGACGTCGCCGATCGCGTGGTCTTCATGGACGGAGGCGTGGTGGTCGAGGAAGGCCCAGCCCGCGAGGTCATCGGCTCCCCCAAACACGAACGCACCCGGTCATTCCTCTCCCGCGTGCTCAACCCCACCAAGGTGGATACGCCGGAGTAGGCGCTGTCGCTGGGCCCGGGGGGGTGCCAGGACCGGCGATCGCACGTGAGGGGCCGTTAGAACCTCTTCTCGCCGGCGGGAGGGTTCTAACGACCCCTCACGTGCTGCAGTGGGCTTTGGCTGCGCCTGGCGCGTGCAGGATCCAAGTGATGGAACAGCCACTGCAAGAGTTCCATGCGTCGCTTGGGATCCCTGAGGTCGTCGAGGACCACCACGCGGACCTGCCACCCATGATCCCGAAGGCGTTGGATCCGATAGTTCTCATCCCCGTACGCCTGTCCGTTCTCCCAGTGTGGGCGCCCGTTGTATTCCAGGGCGACCATGTCCGCCGGCCAGGCAAGGTCCGGATACACCCATCTGCCGTCCATCATGAACGGGTGATTGGTCTCCATGGGCTGTAGTCCGCAGGTGAGCAGCACTAGGCGGAGCAGGGTTTCCATCGAAGAGATCGTGGGCCCCTGAGCGAGTTTCAGGGCCTGTCGAACCCGCACCACGCTCTGGGCCCGCGGTGGCAGGTGAGCGAGTAGCTCCGCCACGTGATCCACAGCAAGCGGTTGGATCACCGTGCGCCCTTCGGCCACGACCCGTAGGGAAATCATTGCATCCAAGCACGCGGTGATGCGCCACAGGGGAAGGACCGGAGCCGCGGCCACGAGTGCCTCCAACGGGTGGGTCAGCGGACAATCCCACGGACCCACGATCCCCGGCAGCGCCAACGACTTGGATACGCGCGTCAGTCTCTGACTCGATGCCAGCCTCGTGCCGTTCCACGCTAAGTGTGTCGTGTGTGATCGTGCCTCGTACTCCCTGGCCCGTGGTGCGGAGGCGTGGCCCAAGAGGCGTTGTTCCCAGCCGTAGGCGTGATGGACGGGGAGGTTCAACATGTCGAGGGCCGTCAGTCCGGTCACCGCCACCTGACCTCGGTGCCGTTCCAGGTGATCCCGCAGCAGAACCGATCGCTGCTGAACACTCAGCGGTTCAGCGCTCCGAACCCACGCTCCCCTGGCCAGTTGCCGCATGTACGGTCTGCGTCGTAGGTCCCGCGGTCGCCGTTCCCATTCCCGGGCGCTCAGCAGGGTGAGTTTTGGTCCGAGGTCCATTGCTTCGAGAGTTCGCATGGGAGGGACCCTAGAAGTTCTCGACGCCGCTCGGTCGCCGTCGTTGCAGACCAAGCCGTTTACTCACCCCGGGTGTTGCCCACCGGGCCCCTGTGGAGGGCGCTCCGCGCGGTGACCGGCTCTGCGACCCGAAGGGCGCCCATTTGCGGGGCGCGATGTGACCCGATGCGGCCCTCATCTGCGCGGCAGAGGCACGGTGGGCGAACGCAGGCTACGCACGACAGGGGCCGGTAGCGCCGTCGAACCCACCTCAGGTGAGGATAGGACCCTTCCCCACCAGACAAAAGGTTCCACCGGCCCCTCAGATGTGCGGTACGGCCCTAACGGCACCTGAAGTGGCGGAGCATATCGGCGGGGTACGGCCGCGTGGACGCCAGGCATGCGGAGAGCACAAACGCAGGGTGCCGCTGCTCGCAGTGAGCAACGGCACCCTTGGTGTTTCTATGTTTCCCGAGGCAGTCGGGGTCAGCGCGCCAGGTCGCCGGCCGACTGTCGTTCCCGGAACATCAGTTCAGGACGGTCGAGGGAGTATTGGCGTCCTGGTTTTCGGAAGACTCCAGGATTTCCTCTGCCTTTTCCGTGGCGGCTTCCACAGCCTTCTGGCGGGGAACCAATACGGTCACGAGTGCGCCGAACAGTGCCACACCACCGAAGATGTAGAACGCGGTGGCGCCACCCAGACCGGCTGCAACCAGCCAGCCACCGATGAGCGGGCCGAAGATGCCGCCCAGTCGGCCGAAGCCGGAGCACCAGGCCACACCGGCTGCACGAGCGTTGGTGGTGAAGTAGTTGGAGGTGAAGCCGTAAATCAGCACCTGGGTACCCAGGGTGCCCACACCGGCCACGGCAATGAACATGAACAGCACCGGCAGCGGGAAGTGGAAGGTCATCAGCACCAGCGTGATGGCTGCGATCACGAAGGTGGTGGAGACGATGAACTGGGGTCCGCGGCGGTCGGCGAGCTTGGAGGCCACCACACCACCGATCACAGCGCCGGAGTTGAGCACCAGCAGGAATGCCAGCGAGTAGGTCTTGCCGTAGCCGTAGCTCTCCATGATCTTGGGGAGCCAGGTGTTGAGGCCGTAGGTCAGCAGCAGGCCGGAGAAGGACATGAAGCCCAGGAGGATTGCACCCACGCGGAACTGCGAGGAGAACACGGCACCGAAGCCGGTCTTGGCGGGAGTAGCGCCGGCCTTCTGAACGACGACCTCCTCCAGCAAGGGCGTGCCGGTCTTGAGGGAAAGCGCCTCGGCCTCTTCGCGGCGGCCGCGGGAGAGCAACCAGCGCGGGGACTCGGGGAGCTTGAAGAACGCAATGGGCAACAGGAACAGGATGGGAGTCGCGCCGATCATGAACAGACCGCGCCAGCCCAAGGGCTCAAGAAGGATCATGCCCAGCAGCGCGGCGAGCACGCCACCGGCGGGGATACCCGAGTACACAACGGCGTTGTAGAAGTTACGGCGCCCGGCGGGAGCGAACTCCGCAATGGTCGCACCGGCCGTGGCGAGGATCGCACCCAGACCGATACCGGTGATCAAGCGCAAAGCACCGAACGCGAAGATCGAGGTGGAGAGCGAGGTCACGAACATGCCGATGGAGAACCAGGCGATGCCGACCAGGATGATGCGACGGCGGCCCACGTAGTCGCCGATGGAACCGCAGATCAGGGCGCCGATGAGCACACCGATCAGCGCGTAGGAACCCAGGGTTCCCGCGGTGGCGGCGTCAAGTGCGCCGATGTGGGAGGGATCTGCCATCAATGTGGTGAGGACGGTCCCGTAAATGGTGAGGTCGAAACCGTCGAAAATCAGTGCGGCGCAGGCGATACCGGCGACCCAGGCGGCGGTCCTCGCCTCTTTTCGCGGGTTCGCGGCAACGAGTGTGTTGCTCATGGTGGTGGTCCTCTCGGATCAAAGATCTTCCGGAGAGCCCCTGGACCCCCGGTGCGTTTCCGGAATGGTTGCGCGTTAGAACTTAATCCTGAACCACTGTGAGCCTTACCACACGGGGATAACCCCCAGGGTTTCACCAGGGGGTGTTAATGTGTCTCGGCATATGAGTGGATGCTAATTTGCATCCACAGCTACCTAATGCATGCCCGATGGGCGCACGGTGATGACCTCCACCTGCGATGTTCGCTCGGCATCGACAACAACGCGCACGGCAGCCGCGATCTGGGCCGGTTGGATCCATTCCTCGGCGCGATATTCCTTGCCCTGGTAGGCATGCAGTTCTTCCTGCATGTCCGTGGCCACCCGACCCGGATGCACCGACGACACCCGCACGCCGTTCGCGCGCTCTTCTTCGCGCAGCGCGTCCGTGAAGGCTCGCAGGGCAAATTTGGTCCCGGAATACAAGGACGACGCCGGCCCGGCGGTGAAGCCCGACCCCGAGTTGATGGCCACCACGTCCCCGCCGACGGCTCGCAGCTGGGGCAGCACCAACTTGGTCAGTTGGGCCACCGAGAAGACATTGACCTCGAAAATCTCGCGCCACTGGTCACGAGTGGTTTCCGCCACCCGTGCCATGGGTGCAATACCGGCGGAGTGCACCACCACGTTCAGCCCCGGGAACTCATGAGCCAGGGGCGCCCACGCGGCCTCGACCGCGGCGTCGTCGGTGAGTTCGGCGACGAACGGCCGAGTGCCCGGGCCGAGCCCCTCGAGTTCGGAACGCACCCGCTCAACGTCATTGGAACGCCGGCCGCCCACGAACACCACGTGGTCACGGGCGAGGTCCTCGGCCACGGCTCTGCCGATACCCCGGGTGGCCCCGGTGACCAGGGCGGTGCGCGGTGCCGTGCTGGAAACAGTCTGCTGATCAGTCATGGACCCATGCTAGCCACGAGTGGCTCAACGATGACCGCTGCTGCCGGAGCGAGTCGGCGGCAACCACCGCTGCCACGTTTACTCCCCCGCGGGATGCTTGGCCAGGAACTGCCTAGCCGCGTCTTGCGCCGCCTCGCGAATACCCTGGTGGAACTCCCGCAGACCGGCGCGGTCGATCGGGACCTCGATGACGCGGCGACCCCGTAAAGGCGCTGCAAACAGTGCGGCCAACTCAATGGCGGTGTCCGCGCGACTGTACTCGACCGCGTAGGCCGCACACAGGTCCGGGAGGGACACCTGGTGCGGGGTGCCGAAGAAGCGCTCCACGGTATTGGTGTACCGCTCGTCCTGGGCCACGGCACCGTGTTCGAGTTTCCCGAAGATTCCCCCGCCGTTGTCGTTGAGGACCACGAGCTGGACGTCCGGGACCTCTTCGCCGTGGCCCATGAGCAACCCGCCGGCATCGTGCAGGAACGTGAGGTCACCCAGGAACACACGCACCGGGCGTCCCGTTCCCAATCCCACGCCGTGGGCGGTGGCCACGGTTCCGTCGATCCCGGACACACCGCGGTTGGCCACCACGGCCACGGGGTCGCCCGGTAAGGCGACCAGGTCCAGGTCTCGGATCGGGTTGGACGAACCGGCCACGAGCACGGCGCCGTCTGCCGCGCATGCATCCCACACGGCGTGCGCCACATGCAGGCCGGTGAGGGCGGGTAAGAAGTTCGTCTGCGTCCGTAAGGCATCGCCCGCGGCTACGCCGGCTGCTTCCCAGGTCTCGAACCACCCCTTACGCACGGGCCCGATAAGGTCGAGGACTTCGTGGAAGGAGCTGACAACCTCCTCGTCGCGGCGCCCTTCCTCGAACCACGCAACCGGCCCGGGCCGCACGGCCAGCACACGCACGTCCTTGCGCCGCAGCAGGTTCGCAACGTGGCGGGACAGTGTGGGACGGCCGATGAGCACCACGGTGTCCACCTGGTCAACCAGGTCCAGTTCCAACACGTTCTGGTACGAGTGCACGGCGGACGTACCGAAACGCGCGTTGGAGGACGGTTCGGCCAGGAGCGGCAGTCCGGCCTCCGCTGCGAACCGCGCGGTACCCGGCCCCGCGCCGTCGCCGGCCATGACCACGGCCCGTACGCCGTCCGGGGTGCTGGTCCGCTTCCCATGATTCTCACCCGAGGGTGCCGCAATGCCGCCGCCGCGCACATTGTGTTCGCGGACAGTTGTGCCGATGTCCCGGGGCAGTCCGCCCGTAGCGATGTCCGGGCTGTCTCTCACCAGGGATTCGTCGAAGACGGACCAGGGGTGGGCAATGCGTGCGGGGCGGTTTTCGGCCAATTCCGCAGCCAGTTCCACTGCCCAGTTCCTGAGGAACACGTGGTCTTCCTCGGTCCACGGGTACAGCGGGTCCCGCAGGCCAAGATTGAGGTGCACCGGGCCCGGTGCGGTGGTGCGGCTCCCCCCGGCGGCCGCGAGCGCGCGATCCAGCGTCTCCGCGGCGGGGTTTTGATCGTCGGGCACAAGATCCACTTGGGCGCGCACGAACGCCTCGAACACTCCCGGCTGGAATGTGGTCTGGTTGGCGCCGGTGCCGCGCAGTTCGGGCGGGCGGTCAGCCGTGAGGGCCACGAGCGGAACCCCCGAGTGCGAGGCCTCCATGACAGCGGGCAACAGGTTGCCCACCGCGGTGCCGCTGGTGGTGAGTACCGCGGCGGGTCGCCCGGTGGAACGGGAAATTCCCAGGGCCGTGAAGGCCGCCGCGCGCTCGTCGATGCGCACGTGGACGCGCAGCGCCCCGCTCTCCTGGGCCGCCGCGGCGGCGTAGGCGACGGGTGCGGAGCGAGAACCCGGCGCGACCACCATGTGCTCCATGCCCGCGCGCGCGAGGGCACTCAATGCGGTGGTGGCCGTCAGCAGGCTCGGAGTGATCATGGAGCCCACTCTAGTGAGCCCCTCGGACACCCACAGTCGCCCGCAGCACGCGGGGCTCCATCACGAGGACACGCGCGCACGTGATGCGGGCGGCGCCGCCCGATCACGGACGACGCCGCCGCGCAAACCTCAGATCCGCCAGTCGCCGTTTTCTGCCTTGAGACTTCCCAGCACTCCGGGAGTCTCAACGCTGTCATCCTGGATCATGCCCGCGGCCTGCGTGCGGCCCGTCTGCGGGTCGATCAGCAGGAACGATCCCAGAGTGTGCGACCGGGTATAACCGGTGGCGAAGATCGGATCGGCCACCCGCACCGTGATCCGGCCGATGTCATTGAGTCCGAACGAGTCCACGGATTCCGCGCTGAGACTGTCCAGGTTCAAGCGACCGTCGATCGACCCGACAATGCCACGAACCACTCGCGTGGTGTGTTTGAGCAGTACGCGCTGGCCCTCGTGCAACGGCTTCTCATCCAGCCAGCAGACCACGGCTTCCACGGACTGGCTGGGTTCGGCGCCCGCCTCCACACCGGAAATGAGATCACCGCGGGTGATGTCGATCTGGTCACTCAACCGCAGGGTCACGGACTGCCCTGCGACGGCCCCGTCCAGGGGCTGACCGGCCAGGTCGATGGCCTCAACCGTGGTCCGGCGACCAGCCGGCTGCACCGAGACGGTATCTCCCACGCGCACGGTTCCGGAGGCGATCTGCCCCGCATACCCGCGGTAGTCCACCAGTGCGGGATCCACCGCGGCGGACTGCGGGCGCAGCACCGTCTGCACGGGGAACGCGAAATCCTCGGACCGGGTGAGCTCGGCCGAATCCGGCAGCGTCTCGAGCCATTCCAGCAGGCTGGGGCCCTCGTACCACGGGGTGTTGGGCGATTTCTCCGCCACGTTGTCCCCGCGCAGGGCGGATATCGGGATGGTCTGCAAGGCCAGCACCCCGAATTGGTCGGCCAGCTCGTGGAGGTCCGTGGTCAACTGCGCGAACCGTTGCTCGGCGTCCGGGACCAGGTCGATCTTGTTGAGCGCCACGATCAGGTGCGGCACACCCAGCAGCGCGGCAACGGCCAGGTGGCGGCGGGTCTGCTCCACGATCCCGTGCTCCACGTCCACCAGGATGATGAGCGCATCCGCGGTGGAGGCGCCCGTCACGGTGTTGCGGGTGTATTGCACGTGTCCCGGGCAGTCGGCCAGGATGAAGTTGCGGGCGGGCGTGGCGAAGTACCGGTAGGCCACGTCGATCGTGATTCCCTGCTCGCGTTCGGCCCGCAGGCCGTCGGTCAGCAGCGCCAGGTCCGCCGAGTCCAGACCGCGCGCCTGGCTCACCCGCTCAATGGCCTCGAGCTGGTCGACCAGGATGTTCTTGGTGTCGTGGAGCAAGCGCCCCACCAGGGTGGACTTGCCATCGTCCACGCTGCCCGCGGTGGCAATGCGCAGCAGGCTTCCTCGGGTGTCGACGCTCATTTTAGAAATAGCCCTCTCGCTTGCGGTCTTCCATGGCGGCCTCGGACATGCGGTCATCCGCTCGCGTGGCACCGCGTTCGGTGAGTGTGCTGGTCGCGACCTCCGCCAGGACGTCCTGGGCACTGGCGGCCGGTGATTCCACGGCGCCGGTGCAGCTCATGTCGCCCACGGTGCGGTAGCGGACCGTGCGGCGTTCAATGTTTTCGCCCTCGCGCGCACTCACGTACTCCCCCACGGCCAGCAGCATGCCGTCGCGCAGGATCACGTCTCGTTCGTGTGCGTAGTACAGCGGCGGCAGCTCGATGTTCTCCGCGGCGATGTAACGCCAGATGTCCAGCTCGGTCCAGTTGGACAGCGGGAACACCCGCACGTGCTCGCCCGGGCGGTGGCGTGTGTTGTACAGGTTCCACAACTCGGGGCGCTGGTCGCGCGGGTTCCACTGACCGAACTCGTCGCGCAAGCTGATGATGCGTTCCTTGGCTCGGGCCTTTTCCTCGTCACGGCGGGCGCCGCCGTAAACCACGTCATGACGGCCGTCCGTGATGGCATCCAATAACGGCACGGTCTGCAACGGGTTGCGGGTGCCGTCCGGGCGCTCGCTCAACCGCCCGTCATCGATGTAGTCCTGCACGCTGGCCACTTCCAGACGCACCCTCAGCCGCTCGGCGGTGCGGTCGCGGAACTCGAGAACCTCCGGGAAGTTGTGCCCGGTGTCCACGTGCAGCACGGGGAACGGGATGGGGCTAGGCCAGAAGGCCTTGGCGGCCAAGTGCAACATCACCACGGAGTCCTTGCCGCCGCTGAACAGCAGCACGGGGCGTTCACCCTCGGAGGCGGTCTCGCGGAAAATGTGCATGGACTCGGCCTCGAGCCGCTGCAACTGGGAGAGCGCGGCCGCGTGCGGTGCCGAGGTGGAGGTAACTGTGGTGGTCATACGTGAATCCCGCATTCTGTCTTGCCCAGCCCGGACCAGCGACCAGCGCGCGGATCCTCACCGGGGGCAACTTTTCGTGTGCACGGAGCGCAACCAATGGACGGGTAACCCTGCGTCAGCAGCGGGTTGACCACCACCAGGTTGGTTTCGGCCCAGCTCACGACGTCGTCGAAGGTCCAGTCCACGATCGCGTTGATTTTGACCATGTGATGGCGTTCGTCCCATTCCACCGGCGCGGCGTTGGCGCGATGGGGAGTTTCCTCGCGGCGCAGCCCGGTCACCCACGCCTCGTAGCCCTCAAGGGCGTTGTCCAGCGGCTCGACCTTGCGAATCCCACAGCACGTGGCGGGTTCGCGGTCGTGGAGTCTCGGACCGAACTCGGCGTCCTGCTCGGGCACGGTCAGCCGCGGCAGCAGGGTGCGCACGTTCACGGGCCAGTCCGAAGCGAACGCGTCCCGGGTCTCAAGGGTTTCCTGGAAGTGGTAGCCGGTGTCCAGGAACAGCACGTCCACGTCCTTGATGTGCTGGCTGACCAGGGCGGGCACCACGGTGTCCGAGGCCATCGAGCACGCCACCGCCAGCGACTTCCCGAACGTCCTGCCGGCCCAGGCCAGCAGTTCCTGGGTGTCCGCGTTGCGCTCGCCGAACAGTTCATTGGCCTCCTCGACCAGAGCCTTCAGCTCGGCCTCGGAGCGAGTTCGTTGGGGCGCCGACGCCGCTCCGGGCGCCTTGGTATCGACGGTTGCGGAGCCCACTCCGGTTGCGGCCGGCGAAGTGGTCACGTCAGGTGACGTACCCGCGGCAGGTGCCTCGGGCGGCGTCGTCGGGGATGAAGTAGTGGGAGTGGTCATCGCAGGCAATCCTCCTCGGCGTTCTGTGCCCACTCGGCGAAGGTGAGTTCGCCGTTGGTCTCGGCCATGTAGCGGCGGGTCACGCGCTCCACGTAATCCGTCAGGTCGTCGGAGGTGACCTTCAGGCCCCGCACGGTGCGACCCAGCCCGCCCTCTTCGCGGTCCGCGGAGGCGAGCCCGCCGCCCAGGTGCACCTGGAACACGAACTCCTCGCCAATGAACTGGCCCTTGAGCCCGATGTCCGCGGTCTGGATGCGCGCGCACGAGTTGGGGCAACCGTTGATGTGCAGGGAAATAGGGTTCGTGATCTCAAGATCCGTGAGCCGCTCTTCGAGCTGATCGATCACCTGGGCCGCCAGGCCCTTGGTCTCCACGAACGCAAGTTTGCAGAATTCAATGCCCGTGCACGCAATGGTCGCGCGGCGGAACGGGCTGGGGTGCGCGTCCATGCCGTGGGGCTCGAGCGCGGCGGTCAGCTCCGCCACACGATCCTCGGGGACGTCCAGGACCAGGACCTTCTGGTAGGGCGTCAGCCGGATGCGGTCGGAACCCACGGCCTCGGTTGCGTCGGCGAGCGTCAACAGCGCGGCGGAATCGAGGCGGCCCACGGTGAGGGCGAAGCCCACGTATTTCTTGCCGTCGTGCTGCTCGTGCACTCCCACGTGATCGGGGCGGCCCACGGCGCGGGCGGGCGCGGGGCCGTCCGGGAGTTCGCGGCCCAGGTACTCGTCCTGAAGCACCTGGCGGAACTTCTCGGTGCCCCATTCGGCCAGCAGGAACTTGAGGCGGGCCTTGGTGCGCTGCTTGCGGTACCCGTAGTCGCGGAAAATGCCGGCCACCGCGGCCCACACGGGAACCACGTCTTCCGGTGCCACGAACACGCCCAGTCGCTCGGCCAGGCGCGGGGTGATAGACAGCGCGCCGCCCACCCACAGGTCGTATCCGACCCCGAGTTCGGGGTGCTCGACCCCCACGAAGCTGACGTCGTTGATTTCGTGCACCACGTCCAGGCTCTTGCTGCCGGTGATCGCGGTCTTGAACTTGCGGGGCAGATTCACGAAGTCCGGGTTGCCCACGAAGGCCTCACCCAGGGCATCCAACTGCGGGGTGCAGTCAATGATCTCGTGGGCGTCCACACCGGCCACCGGGCTGCCCAGGAACACGCGCGGGGTGTCGCCGCACGCTTCGACGCTCAGCAAACCCACGGAATCCAGCCGCTCCCAGATCTCGGGGACGTCCTCGACGCGGATCCAGTGCAACTGGATGTTCTGTCGGTCGCTGACATCGGCGGTGTCCCGGGCGAAGTCACGGGAGATCTCACCGATCACGCGGGCCTGCGCCACGCTCAGCCGACCGCCGTCCGTGCGGATGCGCATCATGAAGTACTTGTCGGACAGGGATTCCGCGTCCAGCTTGGAGGTGGAGGCGCCGTCCACGCCCTGTTTACGCTGGGTGTAGAGACCCATCCAGCGGAACCGTCCGTGCACGTCATCCGTGGGAATCGAATCGAAACCCTGCTTGGAGTAGGTGTCGATGATGCGTTCACGGACATCGAGCGGATTGCCCTCGGCCTTGAACTCCTCGTTGTGGTTGAGGGGGTCCTTACCGCTGATCTTCCATTGCCCCAGGTTGGTGCCGGGGCGCGGTCCGCGCACGCGCGGGGCAGCCGACTTGGAAGGACTCTCGGTTGAGGTCGTTTGCGCGGCCATGGCAGCTCCTTGAACGGAAACTAGTGATCGTCAGGTGCGCCGCGAGATGTCGGGGGTACGGGTGAGGTCCCCGAGCGGCACAGTTCTGCGTGACCCGTTGCATAAAAGCTACCGACGTCAGGGCGGGCCTCACAGCCCGTTGTCACGGGGAGTCACATCACGTCACACCGCGTCACATAGGTCGCGGGCACCCAGGACGACGCCGCTCGGCCCGGTGACATGTCCGGCTCGGCTTCGCAGCGGGCACCGTGTGTCCCGCGCAATACCGTGCCGGAATGTCGGGCGCGGCGGGGCACCCGGGTGCGTGAGCGACGTCGTCGACATGAACGCGTTAAAGACCCGTGCGGGGCCGCGGACAACCGCGACCCCGCACGGGTCTGATCACGCACTCAAGCGTGGCTGGCGCTGGCTCAGCGCTTGGGCAGCGGGCGGGTGATGTTGCCCTCGCCGCCGCTGTCCTGGAAGCTCCAGTCCTCGTAGGAACGGCGGGCCCGGCGAGCACGGTTGCGGGTGTCCGGGTTGGACTTGCCCCGATAGCCGCGGTACTTGGGACCCTTGGGGCCGTTCTTGCGGCGCTTGCCGCGGCCGTGTCCCTTGCCCGGCTTGTCGCTCACGCCACCGGGGAACTCCGGATCCTTGTCGCGCTCCAGCTTGAAGACCTGCACCACGGCGGGGCGGGGCATGGAGAACTCGCCTTCGCCGGCGCGGGTGGGCAGCACGTAGTCCGGGAAGTAGGAGCGAGGCTCCTCGAACGAGCCGTCCTCACCCGGGTGCTGCACGGCCACGTAGACCATGTCCTCGTTGTCGTGGACCACCGGACCGCAGGTCTCGGCGTCCTGTGGGACGGACAGGAACTGCTGCACGCGGCCACGCTCGGAACCGGTCAGACCCACCTTGAACAGGGCGTCGTTGTAGCCGATCTTGGACGGCGCACCGTCCGTGGAGATCCACAGGTTACCCGCGCGGTCGAAGGCCACGTTGTCCGGGCAGGAGATGGGTGAAACCTTCTCCTTGGGGTACCCGCCAAAGTATGTGCCGGAGTCCTTGGTGGGATCACCGCAGACCAGCAGCAGGTTCCAGTTGAAGCGGGTGGAGTTCACGCGGCCGTGGCGCTCGGTGAATTCCAGAACGTAGCCGTCGCGGTTGCCGGTACGCGGGTTGGCCTCGTCCACCGGCGCGAAGCCGGGCTTGCCGCGGTCGGAGTTGTTGGTCAGAGCCACGTACACCTTGCCGGTGTGCGGGTTGGGCTCCACGTCCTCCGGGCGGTCCATCTTGGTGGCACCCACCTTGTCCGCGGCCAGGCGGGTGTAGACGAGAACCTCGTCCACGGCCATGTCCTTGATCATGGACTTGCCGCCCTTGATCAGGGGCAGCCATTCGCCGGAACCGTCGAACTCGCCGTCTGCGGGCAGGGTGCCGTCGCCGGTGATCTGACCCTTGGGCGAGTTGCCCGTGAGCTTGGCCACGTAGAGGTCGCCCTCGGAGAGCAGCTTCATGTTGTGGCGCTTGTCGCCCTCCTTGTACTTGCGGGAGGAGACGAACTTGTAGATGTACTCGAACTTCTCGTCGTCACCGGAATAGGCGACCACCGTGCCGTCATCGCCCACGTGCACGTTGGCGCCCTCGTGCTTGAAACGACCCAGTGAGGTGTGCTTGACCGGTGCCGAGTTCGGGTTCTGCGGGTCGATCTCCACGATCCAGCCAAAGCGGTTGGGTTCGTTCTTGTACCCCTCGATGCGGGCATCGAACCGCTTCTCGACCTCCGGCCAACGGCGCGAGGGCATGGTGGTGGGGAAACCGTAGCGCTTCTCCTCCGAGGTGCCGGAGGTGATGAAGTACTGGTGCACGTTCTCCTCGCCGGAGAGGACGGTACCCCACGGGGTCACACCGCCGGAACAGTTGTTCTGGGTGCCCGCAACGCGCTTGCCCGTGGGATCGTCCTGCGTCTTGAGCAGGTCCGAGCCCGCAGCGGGACCGTCCACCACGAACGGTGTGCTCAGGGTGATGCGACGGTTACGGGCACCGCCGCGCACGTAGGACCACGGTTCGCCCACCTTGGTGCGGGTGATCTCCACGACCGACATGCCATGGGCTGCCATGGCGGTGCGCACCACGTTGGCCAGGTTCTTCTCCTGCTCTCCCGTGGGGAACATGGTGTTCTCGTTGGTGTACTCGTGGTTGTTGACCAGCACACCGGTCAGCCCGTTGGGGTCCGGGATGATGTCCAGGTAATCGGCGTTGAACCCGAATTGTTTGGACTGGGACTCCGGGGTCTGATTCTTGGGGTCGAACTCCGGGGCGTCGTAGAACAGCGGGTCGCCCCAGCGAATGATCGGGGACCAGTCGTAGTTCTCCGGGACATTGAAGTCGTCCACGGTCATGCCCACGGGCTTGATCGGGGTGAAGTCCAGGCGACTGCGGCCCTTGCCCCAGTACGCGTAGCTCGCGTTGGCCGGCTCGGCGGCACCCGCCACGGCCCCCACCGTGAGAGCACCGGCCAGGCCCAGGCCCAGTGCGGAACGGCGGCTCACGGCCGCGGAAATGATGTCGTGCGCGTACTCATTGCCGGACTGGTTGCAGTCCGGGTTCATGCACTGGCTGCCGCACTTGAGCTCACAGGTCAGGGGGCTGCGCTTGCCCTTGACGTGGCCCAACATGGGCAGGAGTTTGCGGCGTTCGGGTGTCTGCGTCATGGGATCCCCCTGGGTGAGGACATGCAAATACACATGTCAGCGAGTTGTTCCGCTGCCTAGCTCACCACCTGAGAGTGAGCTGAGTACGACGCCAGGTGAAACGGGAGGTTAATTGACCGAGCCGGGCAGCGCTAACCCGCCAGCACCGCGTGCGTCCTGCGGATCCGGTCGAGCCACCAGTCCCGCCGCTCACCCGTCACCGCGAATTCCGCCAAGAGATCCTGGTCCACGGCTGCGTCTCGCACCGGAATGTGACCCTCCTGCGGTTTGAGTGATTTGCGGGTCACATCCGCCGCCATGAGCGACAGGGTTCCTAGCCCGCACGCGTACGGCAGCTCGGGCAGCGCGGCGGCCAGGGCCACACCCGCCCGAATTCCCACGGAGCTGTCGATGGCCGAGCTCACCACGGCGGGTAGGCCCGCGTCCCGCACGAGCTCCAGCGCCCGGCGCACTCCCCCGAGCGGGGCCACCTTCACGATGATCAGGTCGGCGGCACCGGCACGGGCCACGGCGAGGGGATCTTCGGCCTTGCGGACCGACTCGTCCGCGGCAATCTTCAGGTCAATGCTCTTGTCCCGCAGCCTTTGCCGCACGGCGGCCAAGCCTTCAATGGTGGCCACCGGCTGTTCGGCGTACTCCAGGTCGAAGGCCGCCAGCTCCGTGAGCGCCGCGACGGCCTGCTCCTCGTCCCAGCCCATGTTCGCATCCACCCTGAGCTCCGCGCCGGGAAGGAGGTCGCGGACGGCGGCCACGCGAGCGACGTCGTCCGCCAGGGATTGACCGCGCTCGGCGACCTTGATCTTCACGGCGGGTACCGCGCCGCCGTACCCGGCAAGCACGTCCGCCACGCGGTCGGCGGGCACGGCCGGGACGGTTGCGTTGACGGGGATGCTCGAACGCACGGGATCGGGGAATCCCTGCCAGGCAGCTTCGATGCCGGCGCGGAGCCACTGAGCAGCCTCGGCGTCCCCGTATTCCGGGAACGGGCCGAATTCCCCCCACCCGGCGGGTCCGTGGAAGATGGCGGTTTCGCGGACCGTGATGCCCCGGAACTTCACGCGCATCGGAAGGCCAACCACGCGAACAGTGTCCAGGAGGTCGGCAACGGGCGGGAGGTTCAGAGCGTGTGGGGAGGTCATGAATCCAGGGTAAGTCTCGCGGGAACGACCCTGTGTCATCACGTTCACCGGGCAGGCAAACGCCCGGCTGGAGGAATCCAGCCGGGCGTTCGCTCAGCAAGTCACGCTAACAATGCTCGTCAGTGGACCGGTGCGTTGACGCTCTCGCCCTCGTCAACACCCATACCCGGCACACTGGCACCGGCGTCGACCTTGACGGCGTCCTCGATGCGCTGACCGATGGTCTCGTCCACGTTCTTCCAGTACTGGAAGGCGTTGGACAGCACCGGTTCCTGCACGCCGTCCAGGGCACCGGCGACGGTCTCGACGAACCGATCGCGCTGCGCGTCGTCGAACACCTCACGGACCAGGATGCCCGCCTGCACGAAGTCGCCGTCGTCCTCGCGCAGGGTGTAGGCCTCGCGCACCAGGGCGCCGTCGTCCTCCCAGCCGTTGTCCACCGGGCCGGTCTCGTCCGACCAGGAGTCACCGAAGGAGTTCGGGGCGTACACCCGGCGGGCGCCGCTGTGCAGGTACGTCATGCTGCCCTCGAAGTTGTAGGTGTGCACCTCGTTGATCGGGCGGTTCACCGGCAGCTGCTGGAAGTTGGTGCCGACGCGATAGAGCTGGGCGTCCGCATAGGCGAAAGTGCGACCCAGCAGCATCTTGTCCGGGGAGTTGCCCGTGCCCGGGACCATGTTGGCCGGGGAGAAGGCCGCCTGCTCGATCTGGGCGAAGAAGTTCTCCGGGTTGCGGTTCAAGGTCATGGTGCCCACCTTGTGCCGCGGGTAGTCCTTCTTGGACCAGGTCTTGGTCAGGTCGAAGGGGTTGACCCGGTAGGTCTTGGCCTCCTCGTACGGCATGATCTGGAAGTACAGGTCCCACTTGGGGTGCTCGCCCCGCTCGATCGCGTCGAACAGGTCGCGACGGTGAATGTCGGCGTCGGCACCGGCCAGATGCTCGGCCTCCTCGTTGCTCAGGCTCTCCACGCCCTGCTGGGACTCGAAGTGCCACTTGACCCAGAACTTCTCGCCCTGCTCATTGACCAGCATGTAGGTGTGCGAGCCGTAGCCGTTCATCTGACGCCAGGTCTTGGGCAGGCCGCGCTCGCCCATCAGGTAGGTGACCTGGTGGGCGGACTCGGGGTTCTGGGTCCAGAAGTCCCACTGCATGGTGCCGTCACGCAGACCGGAATCCGGCAGGCGCTTCTGCGAGCGGATGAAGTGCGGGAACTTCATGGGGTCGCGCACGAAGAAGATCGGGGTGTTGTTCCCGACCATGTCGAAGTTGCCTTCTTCGGTGTAGAACTTCAGGGCGAAGCCACGGACGTCACGCCAGGTGTCCGGGGAGCCCAGCTCGCCGGCCACGGTGGAGAAGCGGGCCAGCATCTCGGTCTTCTTGCCCGGCTGCAGGAAGTCCGCCTTGGTCCACTGCGAGACGTCCTCGGTGACCTCGAAGGTGCCGAACGCGCCGGCGCCCTTGGCGTGCGGACGACGCTCGGGGATGTTCATGCGGTTGAAGTGCTGCAGGGTCTCCACCAGCTGGTGGTCGTGCAGCACGATCGAACCGTTGGGGCCGGTGGTCAGCGAGTTGCGGTCGCTGACGGCGGGGATGCCGGCCTGGGTGGTCGAACCTGTGCCGTGCGGGGTGGTTTCCGTCATCACGTACTCCTTAGTTGGGTTGGGACGGGTGGGTGAACCGGTCGGCCCTGGGTGGGCCTTGCGAATGACAAAGGGTCTACCTTCGCGCTGTTGCCTTGTCGGCCTCTTGAGCCGAGCAGTCGGAACACACGCCTTGGTAAACGACATCAGCCACATGGATGTTCATCCCATGGGTTTCGGTGGGGGCCAAACAGGGGGCGTGCCCGACGGCGCAGGCGACGTCCTCGATGCGTCCACACACCGTGCACACCGCATGGTGATGGTTGTCCGCCACCCGAGTCTCGTACCGGGCCGGAGAGTGCGCCAGGTCAAGCTGACGCAGCAACCCGGCCTTGGTGAGCGAGTGCAACACCACGTAGACGGATTGCACGGTGATGTTGGGCATCACTGCGCGCACCGCGGAGAGCACCTCATCGGCAGTGGCATGCGGGGAGCGCTCCAAGGCATCCAGCACGGCCAGTCGAGGCTTGGTGACTCGCAGTCCAGCCTCTCGGATCCGCGCGGTCCACATCCCGGGAACGACGGCGGTGTCACCGGCGTTCTCGTGCTGCGGCGGTTGCGCAGAGAAAGTGGTCGAGGTCATAACGACAGTGTGTCATGTTTTGAGTTACTCATCAAAAGGTCTTGAGGTTTTTCTCGCCCTGGCGGGGGTGAATCTCAACACGCCTGGTAGGAACAAGCCGCCCCCACAACGAGGCCGAACAACCAAAGGGCCCACCCCACCACCCACGAGCCGGGGCCCCGTGCGCACCCCCGAAGACGTTTCCCCAAGTAGAACGGGTATTCATCGTGCACGAGTATTTTCAGGTCTTGGTGATGTAGTCCCCTATTGTGCGGGCATCAAATCCGAACTCGTTGAATAACCTTGCGGTAACAAGAAAGCGGTGGCACACTGACATGAGTCGGCACCTCATCGATGAATGGTGCCGAAAGTCCTGTTGGGGAACGGGACTGATCCATTGGGGGAAACACATGCTCGTAGCTTTAAGCGCGCCATTAAACAGCGCGACCAGTATCTCGGAATATACGCAATCAATCCTGCACAGCGGCGGCCGACTGCTACTGATGATCGCCATGGCGCTCTTCCTGGCGTACGTGCTGTTCATGCTGTGCGCCGTAAGCATCTCAAGCGCATTCACCACCTGGCAGTCCCTGCGACAGCACTCCAGGTCCGGCGCTGTTGCAGCCCTGACCGGCGGATCGCATACGCGACACACGGGTCGACGCGGGCGGGGCGCCCACGTTATAACCGGCCCCGGTCAACACCCCGGTCAGCGGTAGAGAATCCGTCATGATTATGTTTCTCGGAAACAGGATCGATTTGGTCCTGTGGCTCGTGATTGCCCTGGTGATGATTAGCGTTCTTTACGGATTGACCTTATTGGTGCTTTCTCGTTTTGAACCCCGTCGGCAGAGAATTTCAGCTGGTCAGACTGCTCATGCGGGCTCGGAAAAAACCGTGGTCTTCGTCGTGCCATGTTTGAACGAGGACCGCGTTCTGAAAGCAAGTCTGGACCGTCTGACCAGCCTCGATTATCCCGGGATCCATATTCTCGTGATTGATGACGGGTCCGACGACGGGACCGCCGATATCGTTCGCTCACACCCTGATCCGCGGGTTCGCCTGTTCCAGCGTGTTCTCCCGGAGGCCCGTCAGGGCAAGGGCGAAGCATTGAACGCGGCCGTTCGCCACCTCGTGGGTAGCGAATTGATCGCCGGGTCACCCCAGTCGGAGGTGATCGTGTGCGTCATGGATGCGGATGGGCGCCTCGATCCCCACGCTCTGGATGAGGTCATGCCCTTGTTCCATGACGAACAGCTCGGTGCCGTGCAGATCGGCGTTCGGATCAACAACCGTCAACAGAACCTCTTGGCTCGCATGCAGGACATCGAATTCGTGCTGTTCACTCACGTGTTCCAACGCGGTCGCCGCCACTTGGGCAGCGTGGGTCTGGGCGGTAACGGCCAATTCGTGCGGTTGTCCGCGCTGACCGGTCTGGGCCCGTCCCCGTGGTCGCGAAGTCTCACGGAGGACCTGGACCTGGGGGTCCGGCTGCACATCGACGAGTGGGACATCGAGTTCTGCTCTACCTCATCCGTGCACCAGCAGGGCCTGGTGGACGTCAAGCGGTGGATCAAGCAGCGCACCCGCTGGTTCCAGGGGCACCTTCAGTCCTGGAACCTGGTGCCCTGGGTCCTGCGCGATCTGACCGGAACGCGCAGGGCAGACATTCTGTATCACCTGACCAGCCCGTTCCTGCTCCTGGTCACGTCCTTCCTCAGTGCGGCATTCGCGTTCTGGGTCCTGGACATCCTGCTCGGGATCGCCCTGGGACAGGCCGTGGTCTCCCCCTGGTGGCTCTCTGCCTACCTGGTGGCGTTCGGACCCGCCGTGCTGTTCGGATTCGTGTACTGGTCGCAGGAGAAACATCAAGGGTTGAACCCGTTCGTGGCCGTGGTGCTGATTCACGGGTACGTCCTCTATGCCCTGCTCTGGTACGTGGCGGGCTGGAAGGCCGCCTACCGCGCCGTGATCGGCCAGAACTCGTGGACCAAGACAGAACGCAATGTCGAAAGCAGAAATCAAGTGGATACGTCCGCGGAGGAGCTGACCGGTGAGGCCATACCCGAAGAAATTGCCGGCGGTGCTACTGGGAGCCGTGCTCCTGGCGCTGTTGGTCACGGCGGGGGTCAATAACGTGTGGCGGGTCCAGCCCTGGGCGGACGGAGAAACCCACGGCCGGTGGACGGCGATGTACAACGGGCACGGCCGGACGGTGGGTACGGACCAGCAGGTGGTGCTGGAACCCAACGCGGCGACGTCGGCGGATGTCACCCACGGGTCACTGGTGCACACCACCGAGACGTACCAGGACGCGGACTTCGAGATCACCATGAAGACCGAGGAGCAGGTGCGCGAGGGATCTCCCAACGTGTGGGAGGTGGGCTGGGTGCTGTGGAATTTCCGGGACAACGACCACTTCTACGCCGTGGCGCTCAAGCCCAACGGCTGGGAGATTTCCAAGCAGGACCCCGACTATCCGGGAAGCCAGCGTTTCCTGGCCACCGGGGAGGACAAGAAATTTCCCATCGGTCAGGAATATCAAGTGCGGATCGAGCAGGACTGGCCCCGGATGACCGTCAGCGTGGACGGTCATGTTCTGGCCACGGTAACTGACACGGAGCGGCCGTACCGCGGGGGCTCCATCGGGCTGTACACGGAGGACGCCCGGGTCCGCTTCATGGACCTCAGCGTGGCCACCGAATCGGGAGACTGACGCTAACAATCGGGGTGCCGTGGGCCGGCATCCCAGAGGAGAAATTATGGTACGAACACCCCCCCTTCAGCCGGTCACCATCATGGCGGTTTACGGAACCCTCCCCGAGGGCATCAAAATGGCGCCGCTCGTTCTGGCGCTGCGCAAAGATCCGCGTTTCCGAGTACGCGTGGTCGTCACGGGGCAGCACCGCGAGATGCTAGAGCAGGTCAACGAGGATTTCGGTATCGTCCCCGATCACGATCTGGACATCCATGTCCCCGGACAGACGCTCACACAGATCAGCGCACGCACCCTCGAGGGGCTGACTCGGGTCCTGCAGACGGAGCGGCCCGATGCTGTGCTGGTTCAGGGTGACACGACGACGTCTTTCATGGGCGCGCTCGCGGCCTCCTACTCCGAGATTCCGGTGATCCACACGGAGGCCGGGCTGCGCACGGGTGACAGGTCCTCGCCGTTCCCGGAGGAGATCAACCGGCGTCTCACCGGGCAGATCGCCAGCCTGCACCTGGCCCCCACGGCGGCAAGTCGCGAGAATTTGCTGCGGGAGAACGTGGCGGCGTCGGACATTGTGGTCACGGGCAATTCGGGCATCGACGCCCTGTTGGCCACCGTGGCGTCCCGGCCCCGGATCACCGACGTCGCTCTGGTCCGACGCCTGGGCCGCGGTCGCCCGGTCGTTCTGGTCACGGCCCACCGGCGGCAATCGTGGGGCGAACCGTTGGAGGCCGTGGGCCGGGCCGTAGCCACGCTGGCCAGGAGGCACCCCGACCACGATTTCATTTTCCCCGCGCACCCGAATCCTATGGTGCGCGAGGCGCTGCGACCGGCCCTGCGGGGGCATGACAACGTGCTGATGATCGAGCCGTTGCCCTACGCGCAGTTCTGCGCGCTGATGGAACGGTCCAAGATCATCCTCACCGACAGTGGCGGTGTTCAGGAGGAAGGTCCTTCATTGGGCAAACCGGTCCTGGTGCTGCGTGAGACCACCGAGCGACCGGAGGCCGTGGAAACCGGCATGGTGAAGTTGGTCGGAACCGATGAGAACACCATTGCCCGAGAGGTTTCCACCTTGATTAGCAACAGCCTCGCGTACGGCCGCATGTCACGGGGGCTCGATCCGTACGGGGACGGCCGTGCGGCGGAACGCACGGTGCACGCGGCGGCTCGGCACTTCGGCATGGGGGATGCCGTGGATGAGTTCAGCTTTGGCAAACCACCGTTCACCCGGGCCGCCGCCCACTGAGTTTTTCACACGGTGTTCGGACTTGGGCGAACACCTATATTTCACGATCCACATCACGTTCAGGCGGGGGAGCCATGAGCAAGACTTTTCAATTGTCGAGGGGCCAACGCGCCGCCTGGGTCGCGGGACTGTTCGTTCTGTTGCTCGTGTCCACCGCGGTAGTTTTCGGTTTGACCAACGATTCGTTGCGCGAGGGCCAGGGTTCACCGTTGGCCAAGGAGTACACGACCGTCTCCGACGGGGAGGGGGATGGTTCGGAAGCCACTTTCCCCGCCACGTTCGGCGAGGAAGGTAAGGCCTCCACGCTGGTGCTGTATGACAAGACGGACAACACGTCCTCCAACGGTGAACTGTACGCCGTGGCCACGGGAAACCTGGTGACCCATTTCGGGACGGCGGAGATCAAACCGGTGGCCGAGTACGCGGACAACGCCATGAACGCCTACGACGCCGTGGTGTACATCGGGACGGATTCCGCGGCCACGCTCCCGCCCGCGTTCCTCGATGATGTTCTGACCTCGGACACCCCGGTGATGTGGGTCGGCGAGAACCTGAACGCGATGACGAGCGACCGAACGGCGCAGTTCCGTTCCGAATTCGGCTGGGACCCGGGCCAGACGCGGACCGTGAGCAGCGACCTGGTCCATTCGGTCCGTTACAACGACAAGGACGTGGCGCGATACACCGATTCCGTGGCGATCTTGGAATCGCCCGTCGTGGAATCCGGTAGCTCCGTGCAGGTGCTGGCCAGCGCGCAATGCCGCAAGGACGACGCCCCGGTTTCCTGCGTGCCCGATAATGCCGACGGCGCTCAGGACGTTCCGTGGGCGGTGCGTTCCGAGAATCTGACGTTCGTGAGCGAGATCCCGTTGGATTACATCGACGAGAATGACGTCTATTTGATTTATTCGGATTTGTTCTACGGGCTGCTGGCACCGGACACCGCCGCGGTGAAGCAGGCCGCGGTGCGGTTGGAGGACGTGGGGCCGGAGTCCGATCCCGCCGACCTGCGCGCCATGGCCGACTACCTCCAGGAAGCCGGTGTTCCGTTCCAGGTGGCCGTGATGCCCATTCACATTGCCAAGACTCCCGAGGGGGACGATTGGTACGGGCTGAGTCTGCTGGATCGTCCCGAGGTGGTGGATGCGCTCAAGTACATGCAGGACCGCGGTGGCACGCTGATTCAACACGGCACCACGCACCAGTTCGGCACCCTTGACAATCCGTACAGCGGCCGCAGCGGTGAGGATTACGAGTTCTACCGCTACGGATGCAGTGCCACCGCGCGTCAGCCCTTCGAGTTCGGGGATTGCTCGAACACCTCCTACATTCGCCAGATCGGCCGGGTTTCCGAGGACTCCGTGGAGCAGCACACCGCGCGGATCGAAAAGGGCCGCCAAGTCATGGTCGATGCCGGGCTGGGCGAGCCGGAGATTTTCGAGACCCCGCACTACGCCGCCTCACCCAACGCGTATGCGGCCATGACCGACGTCTATGACGCTCGGTACGAGCAGAGCGACTACTTCGCGGGGATCCTCTCGGGCGAGCCCAGCGAGGCAGGCCGGGCCTACAGCCAGCACTTCCCATACACCGTGCATGACATTTACGGCAGCAAGGTGTACCCGGAGAACCTGGGCAACATCACCGAGTCGGAACAGAACAACCACGCCACCCGCGACCCGGAGTTCCTGATCTCCCGGGCCGAGGCGCACCTGGCCGTTCGTGAATCCACGGCGAGTTTCTTCTTCCACCCCTACCTGGACATCAACTACCTCAAGGACACGGTGGAGGGAATCCAGGGGCTGGGGTATCAGTTCGTACCGGTGACGGAGCTGAAGTAGTCAGCTCACCGTTTCGTCTAGTTGTACTGCTCGGGGACGTTGATCAATCGTGAGAAGGGTGGCTGTCCGTCGCAGGCGGTGTGGGGACGGTGTTGGTTGTAGTGGTGGAGCCAGTCGGCGAGACCGGCCCGACGCTCCTGCTCACTGAGATAGCAGCGGGCATAGGCCCAACCGTCGGCCATCGTCCGGTGGAATCGCTCGACCTTCCCGTTCGTCTGCGGGCGATACGGACGGGTCCGCTTCGGCGTGATCGACAGCGCCTCGCAGGTGTCGTGCCATAGGCGAGACCGGTAGGCGCTGCCATTGTCCGAGAGCATCCACTCGACGGTGACTCCTCGCTCTGCGAACCACTCCACGGCGCGGTGAAGGACGCCGACGGCAGTGACAGCGGTCTCGTCGTCGTGGACCTCGGTGTATGCGACGCGGGAGTGGTCGTCGATGACGGTATGTACGAACGCATACCCGAGCTTCGGACCGCCGTATTGATTGCGCGGCTTGCCGGGGGTGGCAGCACGATTCTTCTCGCCTTGTTGGCGACCGACGTAGCGCCAGCCACCGCCGTCGGGGATGTTTCCGATCTTCTTCACATCGACATGTACCAACGACCCCGGGTGAGGGTGCTCATAGCGGCGAACCGGCTCCCCGGTCGCGCGGTCGCGCGGTCGCCCGGTCGACGTAGGAGAGCCGGTTCAGTCCTGCACAGCGCAATATGCGGTGAACGGTAGACGGCGCGATCCCCAGTCGCGCGGCCAATTGAACAGGTCCTTCCCGCAGGCGAACTCGCAAGCTCACGCATCGCTTCGTAGTCGCCTTGCATGTCTTGTTCGGAAACGCCCTCGGCCGCGACGACCGGTCTTCCATGGACTCGCCCGCGATGTATCGGTCGACCCACCGTTTCACGGTCGGCCAGGACACTTGGAACCGGGCAGCGACCTCGCTGATCGGGTATCCGTCAACTATGACCAGGCGCGCAACCTTGAGGCGATGGCGAGGGGTCAGAGCGGCGTTTGTGTGAGACATCGATTCTCCTCATCGAAACGGGCGGCCTCCTCATGGAGGCCGCCCGCGGGTTGTTGATTGGTCCGTTCTGTCAGAGCACCGGGAGGAGCTCGTCGTGAATCCAGCTGACCAGCGTTGTTGGTGTCGTTGTGGCCAGGGTTCGCGACTGTTCGGGGTGGAAGTCATCGCGCATCCCGGTGCCCATGCCTAAAACAGCGTCAGCCATCTTCGGAGGCATCCCTGCGGTGAGGTACTGCTCACGCATCGCGGCGTCGCTGATCTGCTCCACTCGCACGGGGTGACCGACCTGATCCGTCAGGATCTTGGCCACCTGCTGCCAGGACAGGTCTTCTGGTCCGTGGACTGCCAGGGTCCTGTGTCCGTGCCAATGGGGGTTAAGCAGCGTGAGTGCGGCGACCTCGGCGATGTCGCGCGGGGCGGCCCAGCTCAAAGGCTGATCGAGTGGCAGAACCGTTTGCAGCTTCCCCTGACGCACACCTTCGACGTCCATCAGTAGGTTGCTAAAGAAGTAGCCGCGACGCAGGTGAGTGACGTCAAGGTTGAGGGCATCGAGGGCGACTTCGGTGTTAGCGAGTCCGTCGATCTCCCCGACGCCAGAGCGCTTCTCGGCTCCGATGCTGCTCTGGAAGACGACTCGACCAACCTCGTTGATGGTGACTGCCTCTACGAGTGCCTGGGTCGCAAGGGCATAATCCGCGAGTGGATCAGCCGAGAAGACACTGGGGTCAACCCAGTAGATCACGTCGACTCCACGCGTGGCCGCGATGACCTGCTGAGGGTCGGTGGAGTCGGCCTCCATAACATCGGCATAGTACCTGAGCGTCGGGGGCACCTTCTCGGGGCTCCGAGCCAGGAGCAGCGGTCGCACTCCGGCTCGAACCAGCATGGACGTGACGTGTCGCCCGACGTGACCCATCGGGGTTGTGACCGCGATTCGCATGCGCGTCTCCTTGCACGAGGTCTTGATCAGCGACGCTATCCACAGATCCGGTCTGATCCAGTCCGGATCTAGCGCGACAATGATCTTATGGAGAGCCCTTCGTCGCGCGCCCTGCATCTGTTGTCACTTCTGCAGACGGACCGCGCTTGGACGGCGTCCGAACTGGCGCAACGCCTCGACATCGCCGACCGGACAGTCCGTCGAGACATCGCGCGACTGCGTTCCCTTGGCTACGACGTTCAATCCACGCCCGGGCCGGGCGGCGCTTATCGACTGGTGCCGAGCATCAAGATCCCGCCCCTATTGCTCGACGCCGACGAGGTCTGCTCACTCGTGACTGGACTGCTCGTCCTGGAAGCAGGAGGCCCGGACACTGAAACATCGGCCGTGCGCGCCAAGCTGGAGCAACTGCTACCGCCGACACTGCGGCGTAGAGCAACCGCCACAGCGTTGGCGACCCAGATCATCACTCCAGCTGCTGGCCCAGCAGACTGGCAACTGCTCGGCATGCTGGCCGAAACGGTCGCCCAGGGCCAGCACCTTCGCTTCACATACACCGACCAGCAAGGACAAGTCACTGAACGTCAGGTGCGCCCCCATCGACACGTCCTTCGCAACGGCACCTGGTACCTCATCGCCTACGACACGCAGCGCCACGGCTGGCGACTATTCCGCGTAGACCGTATCCAGAACGCAGCTCCGCAGAGCGCGGCCTATGGCCTCGATGTTCCCGACTTTCCCGATCAGTCCATCGAAGATTGGCTCACCACTGACTTTGGCCGCCAGCAAGGTCGTGTCAACTAACGCCCCCGGTCAGTACACCTAGTGGGCCAGAACGCCCCGGAGGCGAAGATCGGCCACGAATACCGCACCGCAGCCGAGTACGCCGAGGGCGCGCAGACGGCGATTTTCATGGGGGCTGTGGACCGCAGCCTGTTCATTGCCTACCCACCCGACCATGATGTCGAGGACCCGATGTTGTCTCAGGATCGGATCACCTCCGCGACCTTGTGGGGGTGACCCGCGAGGGCTGGATGGCCTGGCAGGTCCCCGCCCACGGCACAAGCGCGGTGGTCTCGCATCACGCCAACGGGTATCACCAGAAGGTTGTGGACTCGTTAGTGGACCGCGGCTGCACCGCCACCGGCAATGACGCCAGCACCCGCTTCAGCGTCACCCGCATGGACTGCCCGGCCGCCTTACCCAGCCCATAATTGAGCCACGATCGGGATGGTTGGCTGGGGCGATGATCCCAGACGAGACCAGGGAGCGAGGAGCAGCCCAGCGCAGGTAACGAGCCGGGGCTGGCGGAAAGAATGCAGTCCGGATCGGTGACCTAGACTTGGTGTCATTGACGACCGTCCCGCCAGAGGTGATGAAGAATGCCGAAGCCCTACGTATCTTCGCGGCGACTGGTCGCGAACTCGCTCTCAGCCATGCTGTCGGCGATCGAGGTTTACAACAAACCGCGAATGGAGTACCGGGACGAAGTCACCGTTGTGCTCGTCGTCAACGCCTGGGAACTCGCGCTGAAAGCGGCCCTGCGGCAGGCAGGGAAGCGCATCTTCTACACCAAGAAACGCAACCAGCCTTACCGGACATTGGCTGCTGAGGATGCGCTCAAGCAGGTGGTCAACCATAAGCTCTTCCCACCGGGCGTCGACGGCACGTCCTTGGCGGCAAATGTCACAGCTCTCATCGAGTACCGCAACCGCGCTGTGCACCTCTACGCCGCCGACCTGGGGGAGATGGTCTACCCGTTCTTGCAGACCAGCGTCCTCAACTACCGAGACTTCATACTCGACCGCTTTAACAAGGACCTAGCCGATTCGATCACCTGGCAACTCCTACCCCTCGGCGCGAAGGCACCGACGGAGCCGATCCAGTTCATGAAGGCCGAACCAGCCTCCTCGGCCGTGGCTGAGGTCCAGGACTTCATCGAAGACCTGCGCAACTTGCTCGATGAAACCCAGGCCGCTGGCGCAGACATGCAGAGGGTCGCAGCCGTATACGACGTGCACTTGCACTCGACCAAGGCCGTGACAGGGGCCGACTTAGTGGTGTCCGTGGCCCAGGAGGGTGAGCGCGTGATGGTGAAGAAGACCGACCCGAACCAGACACACCCCTACACGGTGACGAAGCTGATTCAGTTGGTCAACGCCAAGCGCAAGGACCCTGGCAAGAACCAGGCGCTGACGTCCTACGACCACCAAGCCCTGTGCTGGAAAGAAGACCTACGGGCCAACCCGCGCATGGCGTGGAAACACAGCAACGGCTCGACCCATGTCTGGTCAGGTGACGCCGTCCGGCACATGGTCGGCCTCACCGACGATCACTACGAGGCAATTCGTGGCGAATACCGCGAGCACCTGCGCGCAAAGAAAACCCTTGCCAAGGCCTGAGGGGCGGGATGTGCTCTCAAACGACGTCCCCTCCGGCTCGATCAACGTCTCCGGTCAGTACATCTAGTGCGCGGGTGAAGTCGATGGGTGAATTAGGGTCTTATTGGGAACTGAAATCCGTGTGATCTATATCACCTGCGGCGGGATATACTGGGGTCCGGACCCGAGGATCCCCTGGGGCCTGCGGCTTCAGAGCAACGGTTCCCGCACCGCCGGGCGGCTGAGCGGGAACCGTGGACAAGGACCCCCGCATGGACTTCTTCCAACGGCAACTGCGCTTCCGCGATTACAACCTGGGTGTATTCGCAATCGTGGTGGCGGGGGTGTACCTGTTCCTGGTGGTCCTGGCCCTCACGTACCTGCTGTACTTCCTGGTCAACCCGGACCCGGAAGCGATCGGTGTCACGTTCGAGGGTCTGCCCGCCATCGCGCTGACAGCGCCGACGTCGCTGCTCCTGCTCTCCGCCACGGGTCCATTTGATGTCTTCGGCCCCGGCGTGGCCCTGTTCGTACTGATCCTTTCCGGGCTCGTGCAGGCGTTCGTGCTCTACGTGGTGCTGCGGGGGCGGCGCCGTGGGGCACCGAAAACCGCGACCGTGTGAGTGAGCGCGTTCAGTTCCAGTTCCTAGCGCGCGATGGGGTCCGTGGTTCCGGCGCGGGGCCTGCGGGACAGCCGCGCGGCGGCGTCGTCGGGCTCAGCGCACGGCAGTGGCCAGGTGCGAGCGGACCTTCACGGCAACGGCACCGGAACGCGGGACGGCCTGCAGCGCGATGCCCTCATTGACGTCGGGCCGGAAGACTATGCACTCGGTGGACCCGCCGTACTGGAAATAACCCAGCTCCTCACCCTTCTCCAGGTGGTGGCCCGCAGTGATGTGCGGATCGATGACGCAGGAGGAGACCTCGTTCATGCCCACCAGCACGACCGCGATCAGGCCGATGGCGGGGTTGTCCGCGTCGATGAGGATGATCGCGCGGGTGGCCATGTGCGCGAGGTATCCCTGGGACTCGGGCGGCTCGAGGGACTTCTCGCCCTCGGTGTCGGCCTCGGAGAAGTAGGTACCGGGTTGCACGAACGCGCGCCGGACGGTCCCGGACACGGGGCTGTGCCAGCGGTGGTAGTTGGTCGCGCTGAGGAAGGCCTGGTAGACGGTGCCGCCGACGAACTCGTCAACGTCCTGGTCGTGGGCGAGCAGGTCCTCCAGGGAGTAGGGCTGTTCCTTGACCCAGAACTCGTCGCACCGGCGCACTCCCGTGCTGAGTTTGTAGGGGGTCGACTCGCAGACGGAGGCGATCACCCGGTCGTCCTCGGGTCCGGCCACCGGACGGCGTCCCTCGGCGAAGTGGCGGGTGAAGAAGTCGTTCCAGGAGGTGAAGCCCCAGTGCTCGTGGGCGGGATCGTGGACGAACTGATCCATGCCCACGGCCTCCTGGGCCGTGTCGCTCTTCCACCCGGCCGGTGAATCGTTCAGCACGGACAATGAGTCCGTGCTGTCGAGGTACTCGCACCAGGCGTTGAAAATGTCTTTCAGAACCTCGTTGACCCGGGGGTCCCGGTAGAAGGCGAAGCCGGCCGAGGTACCCATCGTCCAGTCCAGCAGCCCGGCCAACGGTGTCATGACCATTGAATCCTCGCTGAATTCCGGGGCCGTGGTGATCACCTGGTTGATCAGCCGTAGCAGTTGATCGACGCTGTGCAGGTGCCGGCGATTGTACGGCTTGGCCAGCGGCTCCTGCTCGATCATCCGCGTCATGTACATCCGCACGGTCGGGTCCGACTCGACCAGCTGCCGCAGCCGCTCGACCGCGGGATGCAGCGCAGCGTCCGACCCGCGATCCCGGTCCTTCTCCTCGAGTCGCTGCAACCACGACTCCAGGTCGTCCTGTTCGGGAAGCCACCCAGCGCGCTGTTTGTGATCCTGTGTCGACATTTCCTCAGTATCACTTGATGCCCTGTGGGAGACAAGGAGCCGACGCCGCGTTCACTTGCGGCGGGCGCTGCATACGTGTCGCACGAGAACAAGGGGCCGACCCACATCTGAAGCCTCCCGTTCATGGTTCCCTACCCTGCCCCCGCAGCAGACCGCCGTCCGGCCCGTTCAGCGAAAGCGTCGGTGGCCGCGAGCACTTCATCGCTGCGCCAAAAGGGGCCCAGCTGATGTTCGGCTTTTGACTTCGCGATGCCGGCAGACACCAGCCCTCTTAGTGGTGGGTAAATGTTGGGTTGCTTGACACCCAGTTCTTCGGCCGCGGCCGAGCTGTTGAGCACGGGCCGGCGGGCCAGAACATCCAGTAGTCTCCACGCATTGGAGTCTCGCCGGGCCTTGGGCCGTTCATCCCAGCTCGTACGGATGCTTCGGATGTCTTCCACCATCTGACGAGCATTCCGGACCGCGCGCAGAGACGCGTCTGCGAATTGTTGAACCATGGGATTCACGTCTCCGGAACGATAGGCCGTCAGAGCGTCGTGATATCCGTCGACATCGGCCAGCAGCCCAGCCGAGACGGGCACCGCCACGTTTTGAGTGACCCCCCTCTGACGCAGCATGGATTGCGCCAGCGCACGCCCCCACGCGGCCATTGCCGTCACTGAACGGGTGGATGGTCTCGAATTGAGCGTGGCCGATAGC
The DNA here is from genome assembly GCF_039544365.1 of Kocuria gwangalliensis. NCBI lineage: Bacteria > Bacillati > Actinomycetota > Actinomycetes > Micrococcales > Micrococcaceae > Kocuria > Kocuria gwangalliensis. The sequence continues at coordinate 48,813 of NZ_BAABLN010000001.1, forward strand.
TACCGCAATCATCGGGGATACCGAGTTGTTCGTGACGAACTCGACCAGATCATCCACGATTCCTGGATGTGGGTGTGATGCGGGGCTATGTAGGACGCCCCCACCGGCGAGCCCGAACGCGTACCGATCCGCACGGGTTCATCCCGCCACCATCCCGGCGTCTGATGAGGCTGCTGCTTCATGAGAACCCCGTGCATGTGCTGTATCGACCCCCAGGCCACTCTTGTGCCCTGCGCACCCATTCGTGCTCTTCGTAGCCGATAGCCGACCACCCCTGGTGCGCAGTCATAACAAGCTCCCCTGCAATTATGAGTTAATTGGATATCTCATAATTTTGGGGCAGAGATTCTGACGTGATGGGTTCGGGCACCGACCTCCTGCACCGGAATCTCGCCGGCCGCCTGTAGTCCGGGGATCCCAATTCGCGGTGAGTCACGCGCCGGATTTCTGTACCCGCTACGGCATGTTTTCGGCGCCGGCGTCGAGCGTCTCAAGCACGAGGAGTTCGAGCATGTCCCGCAAAACCGCAAGAAGGATCTTCAGCGCGGCGGCCGTAATCTTCCTCGTCGCAGGCCTTCTCCAGCTCTCCCGAAACTTTTCGCTCGGATGGGCGGCCGTCATCTCAGCCCTACTGACCGCCATCGGTCTCGCGGTAGCGATGAAGAGCCGCTGGGGCGGGCTAATTGCCGCCTAGGGATTGATTGTCGGCGTTTGCTGGCTCCTGACCATGGTCCATGGAGTCATGGGCCGGGGTTACGTTTTCCCTTACGTCGGCCTGGGTCCGGGCATCGGTATCGCCACGGGTGCCTACTGGAAGGACCAGCGCGATGCCCGGGCAACCCGCAAATCCCGTCGCGAACAGTGCGAATCCCCTTGATACCTGGGCGACCCCGGAAAGGCTCCTGCCGTCCCGCATCGGCAGTGGCGTGCGGCGAAACGAGCGTTTAGCTCAGATCCCTCTCATCTAGAGCCAATGACCTGGAAAGTAAAATCGCACGACGACACCGCACCACCTCGCCTTTACTATTCTCGGCAGCCTCAATCTTCACGCCGCCCCACACAGAAAAACACCGGCATGCAATTTCTGGGCATGTGCTAGAGCGCTGCACAGATCAAGCGGATGGCAAAAAAATTTATGCTGGAATGTGTACTGAGGTGACGCTAATCATCGAACTCTGCGTCACTCAGTCTCAAAGTGCGTTCGGCAGCGGCGGGTTGACTTGATATACAAAATATCGTGCATCATCGTAGAGGTCTTGACGATGAAAATCAAAAGAACTGGTTAGGATGACGGAAAATACTACCCATTCACCCACATCTTCCCGAGTTACTACATACTTGAACTCAACATCGGAGCCGCGGCCGACTTCAGCCAAGCTGTCATCCTCACCGGGGAGGTGATAAGTTGAATTATCCTTATCTTGAAACTTCCAGATTAATTCGACATCCAATGACGAGAAGGCGCTCGCTCTAAAGCGAATCTCATCCCCAACTTCCAGTCTGCCAAGGGGTTTATCGGCAAAATACGTATCTTTTAGACCGATGTTTCCAAAGGTATCCGAAACTTCCTCAATAAGAGGGTAGAATCTTGCCGATGGATCTTTTTCTGTCCTGTAATCAGAGACTAGCGTTCTGACATGCCCCGCAATACCACTTAACAGGTCTTTTTCAAACAGGGCAATTTGGCGACTATGGGCAACTGCGTTCCTCACGTCTTCCGCTACTTCAAGGTAAACCTTGAACCGTGCCCGGTCACGGAAAACAATCTTGAAGTCCGGCCAGTTCTTAAGAATAAGATCTTTAAGTGAATAAAAATCAGTAAATTCGAGAAGATCCTGTGAAGTTTGAACGCCATCCCTGCGCCGAAATTCATCATCCCTCTTGGCTTCTAACTTGCTTCGCTCGGGCGCGCCTTGTAGTTCGATCCATTCGTCACCTTCGACTGCCAATATGGCCAAGCGAAGAGCATTTTCGATAGCGCGGAGCGCGAGCGCAGGGTCCATGGAATAGACCCTAACTGGCGTTCACCTCAAGTCAAATAGCCTCTAGGTTATTCATCTTTCTGCCGAATTTCTCCATGATGCAACTTCAACCTGACCCACTAGACTTCCCTCTAGACCTCCGACCCCACGAGTAAGGCACCCACTCCCGTGTTCAACCACGCCTCCTTCATCTGGGGTGCCGCGGACATTCTGCGCGGCACCTACAAGCAGCACCAGTACGGCGATGTGATCCTGCCGTTCACCGTCCTGTTCCGCCTGGACGCGGTGCTCGCCCCCACCAAGGAGGACGTGCTGGAGGCCATCGGCCCCACCTACGTGGACACCGAGCCGCCCCTGGCGATGATCCGCAACCGGACCAAGCAGGCCGGCAACGAGCATGCCTACAACTTCTTCAACCGCTCCCGCCACACTCTCAAGACGCTGCAGGGGGACCCGGACAACCTCGAGGAGAACCTGCGCGACTACGTCAACGCGTTCTCGGAGAACGTGCGGGAGATCTTCCAGAAGTACGAGTTCGAGCAGACCATCTCCGGCCTCGCCCAGCACGATCTCCTTCTCCAGATCCTGCAGCACTTCACCAAGGCCAACCTGCACCCGGATGCGGTGTCCAACGAGCAGATGGGCCACATCTTCGAGGAGCTGATCCGCAAGTTCGCGGAGGCCTCCAACGAGACCGCCGGTGAGCACTTCACCCCGCGCGAGGTCATCGACCTCATGGTCACGCTGCTGCTGCACGACGACGAGGAGCTCACCACCCCCGGCATCGGCCGCGACGTCTACGACCCCACCGCGGGCACCGGCGGCATGCTCTCCGCCGCCGAGAACAAGATCAAGCAGTTCAACAGCGAGGCCTGGGTCAACCTGCTGGGCCAGGAGATCAATCCCGCCTCCTACGCGATCTGCAAGGCGGACATGGTGGTCAAGGGCCAGCCCATCGACAACATCGTCCTGGGCAACACGCTGACCAACCCGGCGTTCGAGAACCGCACCTTCCACTACTGCCTCTCTAATCCGCCGTTCGGCGTGGACTGGAAGCAGCACCGCAAGGCCGTGGAGACCGAGCACCAGATCGCCGGGTTCGCCGGCCGTTTCGGCCCCGGCCTGCCCCGCGTCTCGGATGGCTCACTGCTGTTCCTCGTGCACCTGATCTCCAAGATGCGCGAGCCCAGCGCCACGGACGAGCACCAATCGGCCGGCCGCGCGGCAATCGTCCTCAACGGCTCCCCGCTGTTCACGGGCGGCGCCGGTTCCGGGGAGTCCAACATCCGCAAGTGGGTGCTGGACAACGACTACCTCGAGGCCATCATCGGCCTGCCCACAGACATGTTTTACAACACCGGCATCTCCACCTACGTCTGGGTGCTGTCCAAGGACAAGGCCCCGCAGCGCCGCGGCAAGGTCCAGTTGATCGACGCGACCGGCATGTTCGTGAAGATGCGCAAGTCCGTGGGCTCCAAGCGCAAGGAGCTTTCGAGGGAGAACATCGCGGAGATCAGCCGGATCTACGACGCGTTCACCGAATCCCAGCACTCCAAGATCTTTCGCACCGAGGACTTCTTCTACCGCACCATCACGGTAGAGCGCCCCCTGCGCCTGAACTTCGCATTCACCGCCGAGCGCATCGAGCGCGTCATGGCCTCGAGACCCGTCGCCAAGCTCTCCGACGACGACGCCGTCGCGCTCCGTTCCGCCCTCCACGCCCGGTCCCGGCGCGCGGGCGGAGAGGTCAGCACCAATAAGAGCGCGTTCACATCGGAACTGCTCGACGTCCTGGCCGAGGCAGGGCCGCAGGTGAAGCCCGCAATTCTCAAAACCATCATCACCGAGTTGAGCGACCGGGACGAGGACGGGGAACTGCAAACCAACCGCGTGAAGGACCCGGAACCGGACCCCACCCTGCGCGACACCGAGAACGTCCCCTGGGACCAGGACATCCACGAGTACCTGGAGCGCGAGGTCAAACCCTTCGTCTCCGACGCCTGGATCGACGAATCCAAGACCAAGGAGGGCGCGGAGATCCCCTTCACGCGCCACTTCTACGAGTACGTCCCGCCCAGACCATTGGAGGAGATCGACCGCGACCTCGACGAGGTCCTGGGCCGCATCCGCGCGCGTTTGGAAGAGGTGAAGCGGTGAGACACGCATTCCCGACGCGCCGCCTTCGTTACCTGGCAGATGTGAATCCGCCAGTTCCCGACCACGTACGACTGGACCCAGAAGCCGAGTATCGGCTTCTCCCGATGGAAGCCATTCGGGAGTTCTCCGCTCCAGACAACGGCTACAAGCGGCCCGCGAAGGAGCTGCTGTCCGGATACTCCTATATCGAGCCGACAGACGTGGCCTACGCGAAGGTCACCCCATGTTTCGAAAATGGGAAGGGCCTCGTTGGAGCAGACCTCGATGAGCCGGTGTTCGCCACGACTGAGGTCACAGTTCTTCGCCCGAGGGACGGAGTCGACCAAAAATTCCTGTCATACGTGGTTCAATCTGCTGCATTTCGAAATCCTGCGGTATCTTCTATGACCGGAGCTGGCGGGCTGAAGCGGGTGTCCGAGTCATATATCAAAGACTTACCCCTACCGGCTCCGTCAGCATGGATGCAGCAGCAGATTGCGGACTTCCTCGCCCACGAGACCGCCGAAATCGATGCTCTCCTGGTTGGACTGGAATCCATGAAGGATCTGGTCGTGGAGCGCAGCGGGGCGGAACGCGATGCCTGCATTTGGAGCCAGGACCAGCCATTAATACCCCTGCGTCGACTCATCAAGTACGTGGATCAAGGCTCCAGCCCTCAGGTGATGTCCAGCCCAGCAGGTCCCGGAGAAGTTGGAATTCTGAAATCCGGTTGCACTAATTTTGGCATATTCAACCCCGAAGCCAATAAAGCAGTGCCTACCGAAATGAAGATTCCTGAGCAATCCTTCGTGCATGAAGGCGATCTGGTTATCTCCCGGGCCAGTGGAAGCACCAAGCACGTAGGGTCATCAGCTGTCGTTCCCAGTCTCGACAGGTCTCTCGCGCTTTCCGATAAACATTATCGTCTGCACGGGCATGATGATGTGGATGTACATTACCTCGCCGCCGTCCTGCGAAGCCGACCTTTCCGGAACGAACTGGAACCGTATATTTCCGGAGCACCTGGATTAGCGAAAAATATATCGATCTCTTCGTTGAAGGCCATGCATGTGCCTCACCTGTCCGCTGAACATCAACGAGAGATCAGTCGACGGCTTCAGAAGTCATTTGAAGACGTCCAAGAAATCACTTGTTCCATTGACCACGCAATCGACCTCGCCCGCGAGCGGCGCGCCGCCCTCATTACCGCGGCGGTGACCGGGCAGATCGACGTGACGGCCCGGAACAAGCCGGCGGCGGAGCAGCTCGAGGATGATATCGCGCAGGGTCTGCACAGGGAGTACGCATGAGTGCACCGCATCAGGAAAAGCAGTTCCAACAGGAGATCGCAGAGTACCTGGAGGGGCACGGGTGGTACCACTCCCCCAATTCCCGCGGCTACGACAAGGAACGGGCGCTGTTCCCCGAGGACGTCCTCGGGTGGCTGCAGGACACGCAACCGGAGCAGTACGCCCGCATCGTCCCGGAGCACGGCGATGACGCCGCGCGGGCCAAGGGCGAACGGCGAATCCTGGATCGCCTGGCATCGCAGCTCGAACAGTCGGAGAAGGCCGGGGGTGGCACGCTCAACACGCTGCGGCGCGGCTTCTCGGTGCCCGGGGCGCAGCGGTTCAGCATGCTCACAGCCCCGCCCGCAGACAACCGCAATCCCCGGATCACGGAGCGCTACGCGAAGAACCGGGTGCGGGTGGTGCAGGAGGTCGGCTACTCCACGCGGAAGAGTGACCGGATCGACCTGGTGCTGTTCCTCAACGGGCTGCCGGTGGCGACCATTGAAATCAAGACGAACTTCACGCAGTCGCTGCAGGCGGCCATCGAGCAGTACAAGACGGACCGCACGCCGGCCGGGGAACCGCTGCTGACCCCGCACCGGGGTGCGCTGGTGCACTTCGCGCTCACCGAGAACGACGTGTTCATGACTACCCAGCTCAGGGGCGCGGACACGTTCTTCCTGCCTTTCAACCAGGGGCATGACAACGGCGCGGGCAACCCGCCGTCGCAGGACGGTGTGGCCACGTCCTACTTCTGGGAGAGGATCCTGGACAAGGACACCTGGATCACCGTCCTCACCAAGTTCGTGTACGTGAACCATGAGAAAAAGACCGACCCCCGGACCGGGCGAATCATGGAGTCCAGCCGGATCCGCTTCCCCCGCTTCCACCAGTGGCGCGCGGTCACCAAGCTGACCGAGGCCGCCCGCTCGGACGGGCCGGGGCAGAAGTACCTGATCCAGCACTCGGCGGGCTCGGGCAAGACGGACTCGGTCGCGTGGACCGCCCACCGCATGGCGTCCCTGCATACTCCGGAGGGCGAAAAGGTCTTCGACACCGTGTTCGTCATCGCGGACCGGCAGGTGCTGGACCGCCAGCTCCAGGACGCGGTGGACCAGCTGGTGGTCGCCACCGGGACCTTCGAACCCATCACCTCTGGTTCCGAGGGCTCCAAGACCGAGCGCCTGCTGGAGGCATTGCGGGCGGGCACGCAGATCATCGGCGTGACCCTGCAGACCTTCCCGTACGCCCTGGCCAAGATCCGGGAGAAAGGCGGCACGTTCGAGGGTAAGCGCTTCGCGGTGATCGCGGACGAGGCGCATTCGTCGCAGACCGGCGCGGCGGCGTCCTCGGTTAAGGACCTGCTGTACCGCAACGACCCTGCCGCGGCGGGGCTGGACGAGGAAACCGAGCTGGAACCCGGCGCGGACCAGGACGCCCTGATCCAAATGGCCGCGCAGGCGGACGACGGTCGTCGGATCAGCTATTTCGCGTTCACCGCAACCCCCAAGGCCAAGACCCTGGACCTGTTCGGCACCCCCGGCCCGGACGGCAAGCCCCAGCCGTTCGACCTGTACTCGATGAAGCAGGCCATCCAGGAGGGCTTCATCCTGGACGTGCTCAAGAACTACACCTCCTACGAGATGGCCGCGCGGATCGCCCTGAAGGGCGCGGACCCAGCCACACTGCCGGGCGGCAGGAAGGGCGCGGCGGCGTCGTCGTCGGACGAGGAAGTGGATGTGCGGCGGGGAACGCGCGCGTACATCGGGTTCGTGGAGCTGCACCCCACGAACGTGGATTCCAAGGTGGACGTGATCCTCAAGCACTACCAACACACCGTGAAGCAGGAACTGGGCGGGCGCGCCAAGGCCATGGTGGTCACCAGCTCGCGCGCGGCGGCGGTGAAGTACCAGCGCGCATTCCAGAAGCACATCGAACGCGAGAAGCTGCCGCTGAAGACGCTGGTGGCATTCTCGGGCTCGCTGCCGGATCCGGATGTTACCGCGATCGGTAACGCGGCCGTGCCGGAGGTGACCGAGGCGTCCATGAACCCGGAACTGCGCGGGAGGGACCTGGCCGGGGTGTTTAGCCAGGAGGACCAGAACATCCTGATCGTGGCGAACAAGTACCAGACGGGTTTCGACCAGCCGCTACTCACGGCCATGTACGTGGACAAACAGCTCTCCGGGATCGCCGCGGTGCAGACGTTGTCGCGGCTCAATCGCCGCGCGGACGGCAAGAAGAACACGTACGTGCTGGACTTCGTCAACGACCCCGCCCAGATCCTGGCGGCGTTCCAGGACTACTACGAGGACGCGCGCATCGAGACGGACTCGGACCCGGACCTCGTGGCCAAGCAGATGACCAAACTGGACGCCGCGAACATCTACACTCCCGCGGAGGTCGACCGGGTGTGGGCGGCGTGGTCGACCACGCGCGGCAAGCACGGGGCGCTGTCCGCGGCGCTGGTACCGGCGGTCGAGCGCTTCATGCGCCGCTGGTCACTCGCGCTGGAGGACAACGACGCCGCCGCGCGCGACGAGCTCGACGAGTTCCGTTCCCTGCTGGCCCAGTACGTGACGTCCTACGCGTTCTTCTCGCAGATTCTGAACTTCGGGGATCCGTACTACTTGAAGCTCTCGGTGTTCGCGGACCTGCTGGGGCGGTTGCTGCGCGAGCAACTGGAGATCGGCGAGCGCGAGACCGTGACCGCGGAGGACGTGGTGCTGACTCATTACCGGCTGGAGAAGCAACGGGGCGAGGACCTGGAGCTGCAGGACGGCGAGGGCCGGGGACTGCAGGGCATGACCGAGGCCGGGATGGCCCGCCAGCAGGAGCGCGAGCGGGCCGCGAAAGCAGAGCTCGTGGAGAAGGTCAACAAGTACCTCGGCGACCTGGACGCCTCCGACGAGCACAAGCTCAACGCCGCGGAGCTGCTGGTCAGCGAGGTTGCCGGGAACGAGGAGCTGCGCCAGCAGGCGCGGAACAACACCAAGGCGGACTTCGCGTTCTCGCCGCGGCTGCCGGTGGTGCTGGAGGACAGCGTCTGGAGCCAGAACCGCCAGTCAGAGGCGATCGCCAAGCGCTTCCAAGAACTGTCCTCCGCGCAGCTGGTGGACCTCGCGATGGCATTCGACCTGTGGGAGCGGCTGCGGGAGACGGGGTAGGGCCGCTACGACATCTGGAGCTCGTCGCAGCGGAGCGAGGAAAGTTCTACAATCCTGGTGTTGCGTCGCCGGCCAACAGAGAAGAGCAGCCATGACAACTCGTAACTTCCGGGAGCTTGCAGCTCAGGCCAAGGAGACCTGGTCCGACGAGGCCATTGTGGTGTACGACGCCGCTACCGGCTCCTACGAAGCCGAGGTTGCTGCCCTTCATGATCACTTGAGAGTAAGGCCTCGTAAGCGCCATCGGTCGAATGAAGAGGACTCGCAGTGCCCACCAACACGCAGCTGACCACGCCGCAGGCGGCCGACCACCTGGGAATCTTGCGACCCGCGCTCGTGAAGCTTCTGGACCACGGGGACATCCCCTTCTCCACGGTGGGGGCGCAGCGTCGAGTTCTCCTCACCGACCTGGTCGCCTACGAAGAGGCCCTGACCAGGCGCCGTCGGGCCTGCCTACGGGAAGCGACCCGCAAAGCTGCCGCGGACGGCTCCTACTTCCAGGCGCCCACGGATACGGCGACGAGATAACAACGCTTTCCCAGCCCGGAGGTGTCCACCGCTCGTGTGGTCCCCGCCCGGCTAACCCGTAGCCTGGCGCGATGAAGTTCTTGGAACTGATCACCGCGCGGCTGCGGGCCCCGATGGAATCCGACATCGAGAAGATCACCGCCATCTGCCAGGAGCCGGAGATCGTCGCGTTCGCCACCGTGCCGAGCTCCTACCGCCGCGAGCACGCGGAGGCCTTCGTGACCGAGGCCATCCCGCATGGCTGGGCAGCCACCACGAACACCAGATGGCCACCCGAGTCCTTCCCGGCGGGACCCCGCATCTCACAGGCGTCCGGCCTTGGCCTCCAGTGAGGTGAGGTCCAGCACGCTGTTGGTGCGCTCCGGCTTGTACCAGCCGACCATCCGTCCTTTGAGCGCCTGCGGCACCACCCACGCGAATGAACCAGCCAGGAGCAACAGGACCAGCACCAGCCCGGCGAGGATCCGGAGCCAGCGCTTCCCGCTCGACTCGAAGAACACCGGTGTGGCAGCCGTGCTGCCCGTGCGCCCGGGCCCCGATCCTCCCTTGCGCCGACCGGACCGGTGCACACCCCGATTGTGAAAAAACGTGCCATGACAACCCCATCCCCCAGTCGGCGATCCGTCCCCTCGAACGGATCTGCCGATGCGCCCCTCGGTGCACTGACCCGTGGGGCCCGCCGCCGGGCTCGTGAGTGGTCCTCGTCGAGGTATTGGCTGACGGCTCACCATGCAGGTCCCCGTCGGGTAGGGTTCCTGCGCCGCCCCCCTGGACAAGGCGCAGGAACCCGTGGAGGCAGTCCTCCCATGCCCGGCCCCCCGGCTCGGACTGGGGGCTGCATCCCCCCTGTGCACCGGCCCCGGTGGGGCCGTGCATGCATTCATCGGACAACGGGGGTACTGAGAACCTACTGAGTCCCCGCTGGGGGAGGGGGCGGCGCGGACGCCGGAGGGCAGCTGGGAAAGGGCTACTTCGAGTGCCGCTCCCCGAGCGCCCGGGTGAAGTCCCCACTCTGCTGCTCGACGTCGTTGCGGCCGATCATCGGCGTCAACCCGATGCGCTGCCAGGCCTGCTCGTCCGACAGCTCCTGCCCGGCAGTGCCGTAGAGCTCTTTCACCTGAGTCTGCGCGGCGCGAGCTGCGGCCACGGACGCGTCGTCACAACTCCGCTCGGAATCCTTGCCATCCCCGTAGTTCATAATCATGAGGTTCACCCCGGTCAGGTCCACACCGGCCTCCAGCAACTGCGCCACGGTCTGCTGGGACTGCTCGTCCAGTCCTCCCGTGCCCGCCGGCAGGGTCACCCACACCTCGAGGGGATCGTCGTCGGGGCGATCCTCCTGCAACCGGGCCACGGCCTCCGCGCGGCGGCTGCCGGCGTGGCTGTCCTGCAGGTCGTCCATCTCGATGTCGAGGTCCACGGCGTCGAGGTCGTAGCGCTCGACGACGGCGCTGTACGCGTCGTACAGCTCGTCCGGATCCTTGCAACCGGTGGCCAGTTCGGTTCCGGACTGGCCACCGAAGGAGACGACCACGTCGCCGCCGTTGCTGCGCAACGTGTCGATCTGGGTGTCCAGGTCAAGTTTCTCCGCGGCGTCATCGAGTTCGTAATAGCCTCCCCACGAGGGGGTGCATGCGTCGTCGGGGTCCGAGACCACGAACGACAGCCCGGTGCGGCCCTGGCTCGCCGTGTCCTGGCTCTCGAACTCGTATCGGGGGACCGACGTCACATTGACGTAGCCGCCGAACCACGCGCTTTCAGGCACCTCGCCGCCTTCCTGGCCCCCGCACCCGGTCAGCAGTCCCACGCCCAGGATCGCGAGCGCACCGATGCGGCGCGCTGAGGTCCCCCGCCTCCGTGACCTGACTGTCTCCATGCTTTTTCCTCCCCCGGCCCCGAGGGGAATCCAGACGAACATCACCGGAGACTGTGGCGAATCTCGCGGGTGTCCGTCGAGCGTTTCTCAGGCTCCTCTAATCTTCTACGCTCTAGCCTTTGGGGGCGCCGGCGGGACAAATCGCCGGGGCGGTCTCGGCCAATGACGCCCGCGACCTGTGAACGAAAGCTCATACGCCCCGCATGGGGCCGGGGGAACACAGGAGAACGGGTGGAAACACTACGGCGCGGGGGCGCCACAGACCAGACAGCTATGACGGAGCCGGCAGTGCGCTCCAAGCGTCGGCTGGTGGGAATCGACGCCGCTCGCGGGTTGGCGTTGATCGGGCTCATGGCCATCCACATACTTCCTTCGTGGAACACGGAAACCGGAGAGGCCACCTGGTCCTGGCGCCTGTTCTCGGGCGATTCGGCGGCCTTGTTCGCCTTGCTGGCCGGGGTGGGCCTGGCCCTCGGATCCGGCGGGCGGCACCCGCGTGAAGGACGAGCCCTGGCCGGCGAGCGCGTGGGTGTCCTGGTGCGCGCCCTGTTGATCACCACGGTCGGTCTGTGCATCAACGCCGCGATGCCGGAGAACCCACCCGCGTACAACATCCTGTTCTACTACGGCGTGTTCTTCCTCCTGGCCATCCCGTTCCTGCACGCAAAGGCCCCGACCCTATTCGTGTGGGCGGCCGGATTCGGAATCCTCGCGCCCCTGCTGATGCAGGGCCTGTTGGATGTGCTCCCCGAATGGTGGTACTACAACCCCACGCTGAGCAATGTGCTGAGCAACCCGGCAGGCACGGCATCCCAGCTCCTGCTGACCGGTAACTACCCGGCGCTGCCGTACATGACCTATCTGCTGGTCGGAATGGGACTGGGGCGCCTGGATCTGCGGGCTGTGAGCACCCAGATCCGCCTGGTTTTCGTGGGTGTGTCGCTGTGGGTCGCCGCCCAGACCATCTCCTACGTGCTCCTTTACGGCTTCGAGGGATACTTCAAGTTGCAGGCGGCATCGCATCTGAGCGAAGCGAAACTCGACGAGATCCTGGTGTGGGGTGCGGGTTCGCTACCGACCACCACTGGGTGGTGGCTGACCATCACGACCCCGCACTCCAATACACCGCTCACCATCGCGGTCAGCTTGGGGGTGAGCTTGGCAGCGCTGGGGGTGTTCCTGCTGATCAGCCGGAAAATTGGGGCCTGGTTGCTGCCGTTGTCCGCAATGGGTTCCATGACGCTCACGCTCTACACGGCGCACCTGCTGGTGCTGGCCCTGGGACTGCACGAAGACGCTCCGTACCTGTGGTATGCCGTGCACCTGCTGGTGGCCGCCGGTTTCGCGGTGGTTTGGCAACTGACCTTGGGGCAGGGGCCGCTCGAGCGGGTGGTTGCCTTCGCCGCAAAAGGAACGCGCCGCCTTGTTGTGGGGCAGGCTCAGTCGAGCTCTCCGGTGCGCATGAACGATTCCAAACGCCTGAGGTAGGGGGTGATGTCGATGCCCTCGCGGGCCAACCAGTCGTCGGAGTAGTACTTGTCCAGGTAGCGGTCGCCGGGGTCGCACAGCAGGGCGATCACGCTGCCCTGCTCCCCCTTGCCGAGCAGCTGGGAGATGATGCGGAACGCCGCCCACAGGCCCGTGCCGGTCGAGGCCCCGGCCTTGCGGCCGAGCAGGGTGTCCAGGTGGCGGACGGCGGCGATCGAGGCGGCGTCGGGCACCCGCATCATCCGGTCCACGGCGGTTCCCAGGAAGCTCGCCTCCACGCGCTGGCGCCCGATGCCCTCGATGCGCGAGCCGAGCGAGGTGGTCACCGAGGCATCTTCTTCCCGCCACGCGGGGAAGAAGTCGGAGTTCTCCGGGTCCGCCACGCAGACCCCGGTGTGCCGACCGGTGTAGCGCACGTAGCGGGCAATGGTGGCCGAGGTCCCGCCGGTACCGGCTGTGGCCACGATCCACGTAGGTTCCGGGTGGCGTTCCTGCGACATCTGCGCGAACAGGGACTCGGCGATGTTGTTGTTGCCGCGCCAGTCGGTCGCGCGTTCGGCGTAGCGGAACTGATCCATGTAGTGCCCGCCGGTCTCGTGGGCGAGGCGCGCGGCGACGTCGTAGACCTGATCGGGACGGTCCACGAAATGGCAGCGGCCCCCGTGCAGTTCGATCAGCTCGATCTTGTTGGCGCTGGTGCCCCTGGCCATCACGGCGATGAAGGGCACGCCGATCAGGCGGGCGAAGTAGGCCTCGGAGACCGCCGTGGACCCGCTGGAGGCCTCGATCACGGGCCGGTCCCGGTGCAGCCACCCGTTGCACAGGGCGTGCAGGAACAGCGAGCGGGCCAGGCGGTGCTTCAAGGACCCCGTGGGGTGGGTGGACTCGTCCTTGAGGTAGAGGTCCACACCCCACTCAACCGGCAGCGGCACCGAGAGCAAGTGAGTGTCGGAGGAGCGGTTGGCCTCCGCACGGACCTTCGCGATGGCCTCGGCACACCACTGCCGGTGCGCGGGGTCGAAGCGGTCGATGTCTTCCTCGGGGCCCACGGGCTGCGCCGTCGCCGAATGATCCGTCATCCTTCCTCCTTGGGTCAACGCGAAAACACTTCGGGTGAAGCGCCCACCGGATGCAGGCGCCGCTGCGTCTTGGACCCTACCCCATGGGTGCGAAGTCCCCGCGCGTTCTCACCCGCCCCTGGATGGGTCAGGGGCAGCGACGGAAGTGCCGGTGTCCGAACCGAAGGTCCCATTGCCTCCCATGAACCGGATTATGACCGGTTCAACATGAATGACCCCGCTTAGTGTTGCGCATCACGTAATGACGGTAAGAATGGACAACGCCGGTTTCCGAGACCGCGCGATGTACTTTTGATCCTCGCGCGTCCGCCGAGCGACACCTCTCCGCTTGTGATTCATGGAGGCAACATGCCACGTTCCCTCAGTCGACGCTCATTGCTCATGGGCATGTCGTCGGTGTCTGCATTGGCGATGCTTTCGGGCTGCTCATCCGGCCCTCGCGCAACCGACCGTTCCCAGCAGCTCGTGTGGTCCACCTACGGCGTGGGCACCGGTACGTATAACGACCTCGCGGCCGTGGCCAACACCCTGACCGGCCGCACGGGCCGCCAAATCCGCTTGATGACCTCGGACACCGGCATCGGCCGGCTGGCCCCGCTCATCAACGGCACCGCGCAGTACTCCCGCGCCGGTGACGAGTACTACTACGCCTTTGAGGGCAATGACGAGTTCACGTCCGAGAACTGGGGCCCTCAGCCCATCCGCCTGGTCTGGACTCCCCCGGGTAACTACGGCGTGCTGGTCCGCAAGGACAGCGGTATCGAAAAGGTGGAGGACCTCAAGGGCAAGAAGTACCCCCGCCTGGTCGCGAGCACCTCCATGAACCGCAAACTCGAGGGCATCCTCAATTACGGCGGACTGACGAGTTCGGATGTCGAACTCGTGGACATCTCCTACGGCGGCCAGATCGAGGGCCTGAAAACGGGGCAGATCGACGCGCTGTACCAGAACGTCGTCGGCGCGAATATCGAGGAACTGGCCTCGCAGTACCCGGTGCACTGGCTGGATCTGGGCGGCAACGACCAGTCCAAGTACGAGACCTGGGAAGAACTGGCACCCATGGTGCGTCCGGGTCGATTCGTGAACGGCGCGGGCATGGACGAGGGCGAGTCGGCCGTCAACATGCAATACACGATCCCCCTGACCACGCTCGCCGAACGCCCCAATGACGAGGTCACCCGCCTGGCCACCGCCCTGGACGAGAACTTCGACTACTTCAAGAGCGCCACCCCGGACGCCAAGAACTTCGCCTTCGACCGAATCCTGCTGGAACCCCTGGTGGTGCCGTTCCACGATGCAATGGTCGAGTTCCTCAAACAAAAGAAGCGCTGGACGCCCGGCCTGCAGGCACGCAATGATGCGCTGCTCGAACGCGAGCGCCTCATGATGGCGGAATGGCCCGGGTTCTGGGAGGAGAACGGCGAGAACGACAACGTGCGCACCCAGTGGGTTGATTGGAAACGCGAGAACCTTCCCACGCTTCCCCCTATCAATGATGTTCCCGAACCGTCAGAAAATGCAGGTGCGGCATGAGTACTGTCCAGCAACCGGCCGAGCAAGCTCCCCGGACCTCGCAAACCCCTTCCGAGCACACCACGAACCCGGCAGGCGACGAGTTCATGCACGCCGGTGACGCGGTCCTGCACGACCACAATCCCCGCCTGACCCCGCTCTGGCGCGCGGTCATCATCGTGCTCACTGTGGCGGGCATCCTGCTGACCATGAACCAGGTGTTCTTCTGGAACCTGGGCGACCTCGCGGTGCTCACCAACTCGTTCCTGTACCTGCTGATGGCGTGCTTCATACCGATCGTGTTCATCGTCAATCCGCTGCGCGCAAAGACCGCACCGGCCGGCGGCGTGGACGTCACCGAACCCAGCGATGGCTCGGGTTCCACGGCGGCTCGGCTCAGCGCGCACGACGACGCTCGCGGCGTCCCGTGGTACGACATCCTTCTGATCCTGGTCACCATCGGCACGTGCATCTACTTCTCCGTGAACGGTGTGCGCATTCAGGAGTACGGCTGGCAGTTCATTGCCCCGACCCTGGCGACCATTCTGAGCTTCGTGTTCTGGCTGATCATCCTGGAGGGCCTGCGCCGCGGGTCCGGTTGGATCGTGACCGTGATTGCCTTCTTGTTCTCGGTGTACCCGTTGTTCGCGGGTCAGATCCCGCTGTCCTTCCTGCAGGGCATCTCCTACGACCTACCCACTCTGGCCCAGGTGCACACCATGGGCGCGGACAGCGTGCTGGGCCTGCCCCTGCAGACCGCGGGCACTATCCTGGTGGGCTTCCTGCTGTTCGGAACCGTACTGCAGCACACCGGCGGCGCGGACTTCTTCCACAACCTCTCCATGGCCATGTTCGGCCGCTACCGCGGTGGTTCGGCCAAGGTGTCCGTGGCCAGCTCCGCAGCCATGGGCATGATGAGCGGCTCGGCGGTGTCCAATGTGTTGACCACGGGCCCCATGACCATTCCGGCCATGAAGAAATCCGGGTTCAGCGCCAAGGTGGCCGGCGCGGTGGAAGCCACGGCATCCTCTGGCGGCTCCATCACCCCGCCCATCATGGGCACCGCAGCGTTCCTGATGGTCTCCTTCGTGGGTGTGCCCTACACGTCCATCCTGGTGGCTGCGACCATCCCGGCGGTCCTCTACTACCTGGGCATCTTCCTGCAGATCGATGGCTACGCGGCCCAGCGCGGCCTGCGTGGAACACCTCGCAACCTGCTGCCCCGCGCCGGTGCAGCCCTGGTCGAGGGCTGGCCCTATCTCGGTGCCCTTGCCCTGCTGACCGTGCTGCTCTTCACCGGCGACTCCGAGTCCCAGGTGCCCTACTGGGTGGTCGGTGTGCTCCTGCTGATCGCCCTGGTGAAGCCGAGCCTGAAGTTCGGCCCCGAACAGTGGATCGAAATGGGCATCGATGTCGGAAAGACCCTGGGCCAGATCGTGGCCATCATTGCCGGCGTGGGTCTGATCCTCGGTGGCCTGAGCGCCACCGGAGTGGCACTGTCCCTGTCCCGAGACCTCGTGGCCCTGGTCGGCGAGAACGTGGTGCTGTTGCTCATCGCCGGCGCGGCCGTGTGTTTCGTGCTCGGCATGGGCCTGACCATTTCCGCGGCGTACGTGTTCCTGGCCATCGTGATGGCCCCGGCCGTGATTGCGCTGGGTGTGGATCCCATTGCCGCCCACTTGTTCGTCATTTACTGGGCCTCAGTCTCCTACATCACCCCGCCGGTGGGACTGGCCGCATTTGCCGCCGCGGGCATCTCCAAGGCCTCGCCCATGGCCACGTGCTTCTCAGCCATGAAGCTCGGCGCGGTCAAATACGTGGTGCCGTTCGGCTTCGCCCTGAACCCCGCCTTGGTGGCACAGGATTCGCTGGGCAAGGTCATCCTGGCCTTCGTGTTCAGCATTATTGCCGTGTACGCGCTGGCCGGTGCCATCGGCGGCTGGTTGACCTTCGTGGAGCGCCAGGTGCCCCTTGCCTTCCGCGTGCTGCTGGCCGTGGGTGGCTTCATGATGTTCCTTCCGAGCCTGCTGGTCACGCTGATCGGCTTGGCCATTGTGGTGGCCACGGCGCTGCTCGTCCGGGCCATGAAGCCCGCGCCGGTCATCGACCCCGAGACCGGTGAAATCTCCCGAGTTCCCCACCCCGAAGAAAAGGAGCCCGCTCAGTGACTTCCGCTGACAACACCGTGACGGTGGACATCCAGGACGGCATGGCCGTGATCACGATCGACCGCCCCGAGGTGCGCAACGCAATCAACGCCTCGGTGCTCGGCCGCATTTCACGGGCTTTGGACGAGCTCGCCGACAACGACGACGCTCAGATCGTGATCTTCACGGGCGCCGGTGACAAGGCCTTCGTGGCGGGGGCGGACATCAACGAGTTGGCCGTCCGCAAACCGAAGGACGGGCTCCGCGCCGCAATGCAGGGCGTCTACGAAAAGGTCGAGCAGTTCCACAAGCCGACCATTGCGGCGGTCAACGGCTACGCCTTTGGCGGCGGACACGAACTGGCTCTTGCGTGTGACATCAGGATCGCCTCCACCAACGCACAGTTCGCCCTGCCCGAGACCAGCCTGGGCATCATGCCCGCCGCGGGTGGCACCCAGCGCCTGGCACGGTTGGTGGGAGTGGGTCGAGCCACCGAAATGATCCTGACCAGCAGGCGCGTCAAAGCCCAGGAGGCGCTGGCCATGGGGTTGGTGACCGACGTCGTCGAACCCGAAGAGCTCATGCCCAAGGCCAAGGAAACCGCGCGGACGATCCTGTCCAAGGGGCCGCTGGCCACCCAGCTGGCCAAAACCGTGGTGCGTCACGGATTCGACGCCGACCACGGCACGGGAATCCTGTTGGAACGCCTCGCCCAAGCGGTGCTCTACAGCAGCGCCGAGAAGGTCGAGGGCACCACCGCGTTCCTGGAGAAACGCACCCCGGACTACCGAGCAGCCCAGCGAAAGGACGATGACGCGTGAGCGAATCCACCCATCCCCTGGCCGGCATCGAACACGTCACCGTGATCGGCGCCGGTGCCATGGGTTCCCAGATCGCCATGGTCTCCGCCCTGGCCGGGTACACCACCGCCCTCGTGGACATCGCCGACGAGTACGTGGCGCGTGCCAAGTCCCAACTGGAATCCCGCATGAATCGCGATGTCGAAAAGGGCCGCCGCTCCCAGGAGGACGTGACGGTCGCGTTCGATCGACTGACATTCACCACCGACCGCGATGGCAGCGCCGCCCACACGGACTTCGTCATCGAGGCCGCCGTGGAAGACCTGGGGATCAAACGGGAACTGTTCGCGGACCTGGATCGGACCTGCCCGCCGCATGCGATCCTGGCCACGAACTCCTCCAACATCGTCTCCTCCCGCGTGGCCGACGCGACCGGTCGACCGGACAAGGTCTGCAATTTCCACTTCTTCAATCCCGCCCTCGTCATGGAATGCGTGGAAGTGGTCCCCAACGACCACACCTCCGGGGAGACGGTCGAGACCGCCGTGGCCCTGGCCCGGTCCTTCGGCAAGAAACCCGTCACGCTGAAACGGGAGACTCCCGGTTTCGTGGCCAATCGCCTGCTGGGTGCCCTGCGCACGGAAGCGCTCAAGCTCTACGAGGAGGGCATCGCGGACTTCGAGGACATCGACGTTGCCGCCAAAACCGCGCTGCGTCACCCCATGGGCCCGTTCGAATTAATGGACCTGGTGGGCGTGGATGTCGTGTACCTGATCCGCATGGCCGAGTACGAGCAGACGGGTAACCCGGAGAGCCTCCCCCGCCCGGCGATCAAGGAACTCTACGAAGCCGGCCGGTTCGGGCGGAAATCCGGGCAGGGGTGGTACAGCTACGACTGAGCGTTGTGCTCCTTGATGTGGCGGGCCTCGGCAAACATCGTGCGCGCGATCTGGACCACTGATCGCAGTGCGGGGTTCTGGTCCGATGCCCGCCACACGAGTCTGACTTCCAACGGACGTTGCTCCTCGGCGAGCGGCAGGAACACCACACCGTCCGATGAGACGTTGTCCCGCACGGAATCCAAGCTGACGGCGCATCCGATTTCCGCACCGACCAACACCACCAGCGTCCAGGAGTCCGGGGCGGTCTGCACCACGCGGGGCACAAAACCGGCGCTCATGGCCAGGGAGTTCAGCCGGTTCGACAGCGCGGACACCGCGCCGCCCGGCAGAGTGATCCACGATTCCTCGGACAGGCTGGCCATGCTCACCCGAGACTGATGCGCCAATCGGTGATTGCTGGGCAGCACCACCATGACTTCTTCATGAGCGAGGATGCAGGAATTGAGTTCCGCGGGAATGAAGTCCCAGCGTCCGATGACCAAATCCAGCGAGTCGTCCAGGAGCCGTTCCAGACCCAAGTGCGAGAACTGGGAACTGTGCAGCTCGAGCATGAGTCCCGGGCGTTTGGCCTTTACTTGTCTGGCGAGCTCGCCCACCTTGTGGTTGATGGACGCGCCGGCGAATCCCAGTCTCACCCGTCCGGTCTCGCCGCTCACGGCGTCCCTCACGGCCCGTTTGGCGTCCTCGGAGGTGGCCACGAGTCGCGTGGCCGGTTCGATCAATGCTTTGCCCGCCGGGGTCAACGCCACGTGACGGGTACTGCGTTCGAACAGCTCCGCGCCCATGCTCTTCTCGAGTTGCTTGATGAGCCTGCTCAGCGGCGGCTGGGCCACCCGCAGCTTGGTGGCGGCCCGGCCGAAATGCAGTTCCTCCGCCACCGCGAGGAACGCCCTCGCCTGGTGAACCTCCATCATGGACCGCCTTTATTGCGTTTTGAGCATCACCGGGGGACGCAATTTATATTAGACAGAGCCTAATGCCGGTGGTTATGTGGTTCAAGACGCATCCGACTCCACCATTCGAGGTCACCTTCATGACGCTGCCCCTCACCGAGGCTCCCCGCGGTCCGCTCAGTGGAGTGATCATTGCCGATTTCACCCGCATTCTCGCGGGACCGTACTGCACCATGCTCCTGGCAGACATGGGCGCCACGGTCATCAAGGTCGAAGGGCCCGGCGGTGACGATTCCCGCCAGTGGATACCTCCCCACCGAGACGGCGTCAGCACCTACTTCTTATCCGTGAATCGCAACAAGCATTCGGTGGTGCTGGATCTCAAAGACCCGGCGGATCTGGAGACAGCCCACCAGATCGTGGATTCCGCAGACGTTTTCGTGGAGAACTTCAAGCCGGGTGGCCTGGAGCGATTTGGGCTCGACGCCGCTTCGGTCGCCGAGCGCTGGCCTCACCTGATTCACGCCAGCATCACGGGGTTCGGAACCGAGGGCGGTCGCACCATGCCCGGTTACGACCTGCTGGTGCAGGGCATGTCCGGGTTCATGTCGGTCACCGGCAGCCCGGACGGCCCGCCGCAGCGAGCCGGAGTGGCCATGTTCGACGTGATCACCGGTTTGCACACCGCCCTCGGGATCATGGGTGCCCTGCATGAACGGGCCCGGTCCGGCCAGGGCCAACACCTGCAATTGGACCTGCTGTCCTCCGCACTGTCCGGCTTGGTCAATCAAACCACCGGCTACGCGGCATGCGGCAACGTACCCCGGCGCCTGGGCAACGATCACCCGAGTCTCTACCCCTACGGCCCATTCCCCACCGGCGACAAGGATCTGGTCATTACCGTGGGCAACGACAACCAGTTCGCACGGTTGGTGAGCACGTTGGGTGTCCCGCACCTGGCGCAGGACGAACGCTTTGCCACCATGAAGGGCCGCAACAGCCACCGCGACGTTCTCCGGCCGATGCTGGTGGACGCACTGTCCGCCGCGACCGCGGACGAGTGGTTCACCACGTTGCAGGCCCAGGGCATTCCGTGCGCGCCCATCCTCGACATTGACGAGGGCATTGAATACGCGGACCGTCTGGGTCTGCATCCCGTGGTGGACACCGGCAGCGGGGACCAGGCCGTGCCGACCATCAAGAACCCCATCTCCTTCAGCCGCACGCCCGTCGGATACGACAAGGCGCCGCCCGCATTGGGCGCGGATCAGGCGGCCGTGCTCGCGTGGCTCGAGGAACGCCGTCGTGATGGAAGCCCGCGTAGTGACGGAAACCGTGATCGTGCAGCTCAACCCCGAATCCCAGAAACTCGAACCCCCGGATGACCACATGCGTCGGACCCTGGGCGCGGCCCTGATTGCGCCACGGAACTGACCTTCTCCGCCGCACCGTTGCGGCAACCATCATGTGTTCCCTCAGACCGAAAGGCCCACCATGACCGCCATCATCGATCACCCCGACTTCTTTCTCCTGGACCAGGACCTCTCCCCCGAAGACATCGAGCTGCGGGACAAGGTGCGGGCCTTCGGCCAGAAGGAAATCCTGCCGACCATCAATGAGTACTGGGAGCGCGCCGAGCACCCTGAGCCGGTGTTCGCCAAGCTGCCGGAGTTGGGCATCATCGGGTCCTTCATTCCCGGCTACGGCTGCCCCGGGTTCTCACGTCAGACCGCGGGCATTGTGGCTCGCGAATTCGGTCGCATCGATGGCTCGTTCAACACGTTCTTGGGCGTGCACTCAAACCTGTGCATGGGAAGTGTTTACATGCTCGGCAACGAGGAACAGCGCAACCGCTGGCTCCCCATCATGGCTACGTTGGAGAAGACCGGAGCATTCGCCCTGACCGAACCGGACCACGGCTCCGACTCCGTCTCCCTGGAGACCTCCGCCCGCAAGGAGGGCAACCAGTGGGTCATTAACGGCCACAAGCGCTGGATCGGTAACGGTCACGCCGCGAACGTCATTGTGCTCTACGCCCGCGACGAGGCCGACGGCCAGGTCAAGGCGTTCGTGGTCGAGAAGCAGGACAACGGTGAGTACCCCGAGGGCTACCGTCCCGAGGTCATCAAGGGCAAGATCGCCAAGCGCGCCATCAACCAGGCGGACATCGTGATCGAGAACCTCAAGATCCCGGATGAGAACCGCCTGCCCAACTGCAACAGCTTCAAGGACGTGAATCTGGTTCTCAAAGCCACCCGCGGAGGCGCGTCCTGGGAGGCCCTGGGCCACGGCATGGCGGCCTTCGAGATCGCCGCGCGTTACGCCCTGGACCGCGAACAGTTCGGTGCTCCCATCGGAAGCTTCCAGCTCGTGCAAGAAAAACTCGCCACAATGCTGTCGGACCTCACCGCCATGCAGCTCATGTGCACCCGCATGGCCCACCTGGCGGAAAACGATCAGCTCACCGATGCCATGGCATCCATGGTCAAGATGTTCACGTCCCGCAAGGCCCTGGACATGTGCCGCACCGCTCGCGACATGCTCGCCGGCAACGGCATTCTGCTGGAGAACCACATTGGCCGCCACCTCACGGACATGGAGGTGGTCTCCACCTACGAGGGCACCGATTCCATGCAGGCGCTCATCGTGGGCCGCGAAATCACCGGGATCTCGGCGTTCACCCGCAAGCGCAAGTAGGTAGGACAGAGAAAGCTCGACGGCGCCCCGGCACGCACCTCGTGCCGGGGCCTTCTCTCAGCGCCACCAAAGCCGCCCGTGGGAAGATGATGCAATGGTCGATCACCAGGATCCGACCCAATTCGTTGACTTCCCCCGATAGGCTGCCCGTTGTCATACCCTCCCGCGCTCACTCGTTCAAAATCTCTGTCGTCCGTGATCCAACCGCTGCTCACCGTGGCGGTGCTGAGCGCTTGCGTGGCCCTGACCAGCTACATCAGTCTCATGACCATGACGGGTCAGTCTCTGGACGACGAGGCGTTGACGCAGGCCAAGGCCGATCGCATCAACTTCTTCCCGTGGATCTTCGTGGCTGCGGCCCAGCACATGCCGGAGCTGGTGTCGATCGCCGCCGCCGTTCTGGCTCTCGTGTGGACGGTGCGCACGCGCCGCTGGATTCCCGCGCTTGTCGGCCTGGGAATGATCCTGGGGGCGAATCTCACCACGCAGTTCCTCAAACGCGTGCTCCTGGACAAGCCCGACTACGGCATCCAGCAGATTGTGCATAATTCGTTCCCGTCCGGTCACACCACAGCCACGGCCACGATTCTCGTGGCCCTTCTGCTGGTCGCTCCCCCGCAGTTGCGCGCCAAGACAGCCACCTGGGGATGGGTTCTGGCGGCCATGACGGGCATGCTCACCGTCGTGAACGGCTGGCACCGCCCGTCCGACGCCGCCGCCGCCCTCCTCGTGGTGGGCGCCTGGGGTGTGCTCGCGGTCCTGACGATCGGCCTCGCCGACGGCGCACTGTCCCGTCCCGGGGGCCGCCCCACCGATGCGTACCGCCGGGTGCGGGAGAAAATGGCCGTCCGTCGCGGGAATCTCCTGCAGCGGGAGGATCGGGGCGAGAGCGCCTTCATTCCGCCGGCAGCACCCCGGCAGCAGCAATACCGGGAGCAGCCGTACCAACCGCACCAGCACCCGGGGTACCAGCAGGGCCCTTCGTTGCAGTACGGCCGGCCTGGTTATGGCTACGCCGCACCGGTGCGCCCGCGTCTGGGCACGGTGATCACGCTGGTGGTCCTGGCGGCAGGCTTAACGGTGACCGTGGCCCTGCTGCCCTGGCCCGCGGTGGCCGGCACGGGGACCGGCCGGGCAACCGTTATTGCCGGATACCTTGGGATTGCGGCTGCATCTGCTCTGAGTTGGCGGGCTGTGGCTCGCTGGCTGCGGTCTCTGTCCTGACGGCGGCCAACCGGTCCAGGAAGATCCGAGCCACGCCGGCCTGATACGGCAGCCGGTACATGGAGGCGGTCAGTGTGCCGTTTGATGCGGTACTGGATTGTTCCGCGCGCTTCACGGCAAGGGCCATGGTGTCGGCTTGCTGCAGCACGAACGTGTTGGAGACCGGGCTGCCGTGGCCGGGCACGAATACTTTGTACCGCTCCAGGGCGGCCAGCGCGCGCAGGGTCTCCACCCAGCGTTGCGGGTACGAATCCTCGAAACTGGGGTCCGTACCTTCCTCGACCAGGTCACCGCAGAAGACGATGTCCGCCACACCCACGCACACGTCGTTGTCGGTGTGACCCAGCCCCAGGAAGAACAAGGTCACGAGCTTGTCACCGAGTTCGATACGGGTCAGCGATGGCCTGCGGCCGTTGCCGGGCACCGTGTTGGTGGGGAACACGAGCTGGGTGTCCAGACCCTCACCGTCACCCATTTCGGGTTCCTGGGTGCCCACGAAACTGCGCTGGTAGTCACCGTGCTGCCGCATGGCTGCGCCGCAGGCCTTATGAGCCCAGAACTCCACGACACCGGCCCGCTGAAATGCCGCGTTGCCCATGTAATGGTCGTAATGCGCGTGGGTGTTGACCACGGTGAGGGGCAGGTGCGTGATCTCCCGGACGGCCGCCAGGATCTCCCGGCCTTGCCGGGGACCCGCGCCCGTGTCAATGACCAGGGCACGCTGAGATCCCACGATGAGCCCGGAGTTCAATCTCCAGTTATCCGTGCCGATCACGTAGACGCCGTCGCGCAGCTCGTGGATGCGTGCCATGCGGACAGCCTAACCGCCCGGGACCCCCTCCACATCAACCCGACGATTGAGGTCCGGCGGTGCTAGCCTGACCGGCGTGTTCCCCTCCCAGCCCGCCTCGCCGCCCCGGTACGACGCCGCCCTGCCGCCGGCCGGGCGGTTCGCGCCGTCCCCGTCGGGGGATCTTCACCTGGGTAATCTGCGCACCGCGCTGGCAGCGTGGGGCTTTGCGCGTGCCACGGGGCGGAAGTTCATCCTCCGGGTGGAAGACCTGGACCGGGTGAAGGTGGGTGCCGCGGAACGTAATGTGGCGGACTTGGCGGAACTCGGCCTGGATTGGGACGGCCCGGTCGATTACCAAGCACCCCGGATTCCCCAGTTCCTGGGCGAGGTTCGGCGGCTCACGGACGCCGGGCTCACCTACGAGTGTTATTGCACGCGCAAGGAGATCCACGCGGCGGCATCGGCACCGCACGGCATTCCCGGGGCGTATCCCGGGACGTGCAGGGATCTGAGCGAGCAGGCTCGCGAGCGGCGTCGGCAAGAACGACCGCCGGCCATCCGCCTGCGCGCGGACGTGCATGAATTCTCCGTGCACGACTACTTCGCCGGCGAGTACACGGGCGCCGTGGACGACATGGTGTTGGTGCGCAATGACCGCACCCCCGCCTACAATCTGGCCGTGGTCGTGGATGATGCCCACCAGGGGATCGATCAGGTGGTGCGCGGGGACGATCTGCTCCCCTCCGCACCGCGGCAGGCCTACCTGGCAGGGCTGCTGGGCTACCGGGCACCCGAGTACGTTCATGTCCCCCTGGTACTGGGACCGACCGGTGCACGGTTGGCTAAACGCGACGGAGCTGTAACACTTGATGAATTACATGCTCTGGGTTACACAACGCGCGACGTACTGTTGTGGCTCGGTCAATCCCTGGGGGTGAGTCGCACCCTGAATACCACCGCTGACTTGCTGAGAGACTGGAATCCCGGGGCTTGGAACACGGACCCCGCCACTTTCACGCAATGGCCCGAGAAACGGGCCTGACCCCATCCCGGGGTCAGCAATGACACTCAGCAGCTTTGGGTAGCTAAATAGCGTCCCCTACAGTGGACGCCGTCCAAATTTTTCGCACCGGAAGGGACACCCATGTCCGACCAGGCGTATCAACTCATCGCGATTGTGATTTATTTCTCAGGCATGATCGCGATTGGCCTGTGGGCCAACAGCAAGACGAAGAACCTCGACGATTACATGTTGGGGGGAAGAAATCTCAAGCCCGGCGTGGCTGCGCTGTCCGCGGGTGCTTCGGATATGTCCGGCTGGTTGCTCATGGGCCTGCCCGGTGCCGTGTACCTGACGGGCATGGTTGAAGCCTGGATCGCCATTGGTCTGACCATCGGTGCGTGGTTGAACTGGAAGTTCGTGGCGCCGCGGCTGCGCGCGTACACCGAGGTCTCCAACAACTCGATCACCATCCCGTCCTTCCTGGACAACCGCCTCAAGGGCAACACCCGCATGCTGCGCGTGGTGTCCGGTGTGATCATCCTGGTGTTCTTCACGTTCTACGTCTCCTCCGGCATGGTTGCCGGCGGCGTGTTCTTCATGTCCTCGTTCGGTTCTTCCTACCTGCTCGGCATGTTGCTGATCGCGGGCGTGACCGTGCTCTACACCTTCTTCGGTGGCTTCCTGGGCGCTTCCTACACCGACCTTTTCCAGGGTCTGCTGATGCTGCTGGCTCTGCTGATGGTTCCGGTGGTGGGTCTGTTCATGGTGGGCGGCCCCGCCGAAATGGTGAACAGTATCCAGAACGCCCAGCCGGACGCGCTGTCCCTGCTGGCAGGCGGCACCGCCGTGGGCGTCATCTCCGCGTTGGCCTGGGGCCTCGGCTACTTCGGTCAGCCGCACATCATTGTGCGTTTCATGGCCCTGCGCAGCCCGGCCGATGCCAAGTCCGGCCGCCGCATTGGCGTGAGCTGGATGATCCTCACCGTGATCGGCGCCATCTCCACCGCCCTGGTGGGTATCGCCTACTTCGGTAACCGCCCGGATCAGGATCCCACCGACCCCGAGGCCGTGTTCCTGGACCTGTCCCAGATCCTGTTCCACCCCGCCCTGGCCGGCCTGGTGCTAGCAGCGGTGCTGGCCGCAATCATGTCCACCGTGTCCTCGCAGCTGATCGTGTCCTCCTCCGCGCTGGTGGAGGACCTGTACAACCTGGCCGCCAAGAAGACCCCGTCTCCCAAGGCCCAGGTGTGGATGGGTCGCGCCGGCGTGCTGCTGGTGGCCATCATTGCCGCTGCTCTCGCGTGGGAACAGAATGCGACCATCCTGGAACTCGTGGGCTTCGCGTGGGCCGGCTTCGGTTCCGCGTTCGGCCCCGTGGTCATTCTGAGTCTCTTCTGGCGCAAACTCACCAACACCGGTGCGATCACCGCGATGATCGTGGGCGCCGTGACCGTGTTCGTCTGGCAGTACACCCCGTGGAGCGATCTCTACGAGATCATCCCCGGCTTCTTCCTGGGCATGCTGGCCGCGATTGTCGGTTCCCTGGCCACCTACAAGCGTGACCCGGAGATCGAGGCCGAGTTCGACCAGGCCGTGCGCCTGGCCAACGATCCCCACCAGGCACCCACGGAAGCCGCCGCCTCATCGCGCGTCGAATCAGACGTGGCCGCCGGCCGCAACTGAGTTCCACCCATGGCCGGGGCGCCGTCCCCGCCCATGATGCAAGGGTCCCGATCACCACCCGGTGAGCGGGACCCTTGCATTGCATCCCGATCACGGCGTTAATGCAGTCATGCTGATCAATCCGCTCTACCAACCCGTAGCCGGTCATGATTTCACCGATGTCATTGCCGACTACCCGCTGGGGATCATTGTGGGTTCCGAGCTGATGGCCGCCCACCTGCCGATGCTGCCGGTCCGAGAACCCGACGGGTCAGTTGTCATCGAAGGTCATGTTCCCCGGGCGGATCCGTTGCACGCGGTTCTTGCCGAGGGTCGGGAGGTGTTGTTGATCTTCCCCGGCCCCTCTTCGTACATCAGCCCGGAATGGTACACCCGTGCGGGATTGCCCACCTACGATTTCGAGCCCGTCCACATTCGCGGCCGAGCCACCATGATGGAGCAGCCCGCGCTGGAGGATCACCTGCGGAGGCTCATCGACCATCATGAGGAGCGGGTGCGCCCGCGCCAGGTGGGTCCTGATGCCACGACGTCCGCCGGGTCTTCCGGGCCGTGGCGGATGGACGACAGCACCGAGGAGTCGATGGGACGGCTCCTGAGCGCCATTGCGGGTTTCCGGCTGCGCCCGCGGACCGTGGAGTTCAAGTCGAAAATCGGCCAGAACAGGCCCGCGGACGAGGTTCCGACCACCGCGGGCCACTTGTCCCGCATGCGACACCCGGATGCGCGCTACCTCGCCGATCTCATGAACCGCGTGACCACACCCCGTGACGACAAGGACCCGCCCGGCCGGTGACACGGGTCCTACCGTGAGCTTTCGACAACGACGGCGCTCGCGGCGTCGTCGTCCCCCGCGCACCGTGGCCGGGTGGGCGGGATCAGAAGCCGAGCGAAACGAGGGCCTTGCGCATGGCCTGGGCGGAATCGCGCAGCTGCTGTTCCTCGTGCTCGCCCATGGGGATCGCGAGCGGTTGCTCCACTCCACGGCGGCCCACAATGGACGGGACGGAGAGGGCGAGTCCACTGATGCCGTGGAAGTCCTCCAGGATGGATGAGACGGGCAGTACCGAGCGCAGGTCACGCAGGATCGCCTCCGCGATGCGGATGCCGGACAGGCCGATCGCGTAGTTGGTGGCACCCTTGCCCGCGATCACCTTGTACGCGGCGTTGACCACCTGATCCGTCATCTCGGCCAGGCGCTGCTCGGTGAACGGCTTACGGCCGTCGATCTCCCACTCGCGCAGCGGAACCTGACCGATCGAGGCGGAGGACCACACGGGGAACTCGGAATCGCCGTGCTCACCAATGATGTACGCGTGCACGCTGGTGGTGTTGACCCGGGCCTCGTTGGCGATCATCCAACGCAGGCGAGAGGTGTCGAGCACGGTGCCGGAGCTGAGGATCTGTCGACGCGGGAGCCCCGTGATCTGCTGGGCCACCACGGTGAGCACATCGCACGGGTTGGTCACGAGCACGAAAATCGCGTGAGGCGCGTGCTCCATGAGCTGGGGCATGAGCGATTTGAGGATCTCGGTGTTGGCCCCGGCCAGGTCCAGCCGCGTCTGACCCGGTTTCTGCTTGGCACCGGCGGTGATCAGGATGACGTCAGAGTCCTTGAGCACGGCAACGTCATCGGAGCCCTCCACACGAGTGTCCGAGGCGAACAGCTGGCCGTGGGACAGGTCCAGCGCCTCCGCCTCCACCCTGGCGGTGTTGAGGTCGTAGAGGGCGATGTCCGTGGCGGTGCCGCGAATCATGCCCGCGTACGCCAGTGAGGTGCCCACCGACCCCGCTCCCACAATGCCGATTTTGGTTCGACGGACGGTGGCTTCAGTGCTGGTGGTCATGGAAACTCCCCGGTTACGGCGGATACGTCCCGCATGCCCACATAGTGTGTGTGGGATGCGGTGGGTTCATGTGG
This sequence comes from Kocuria gwangalliensis, assembly GCF_039544365.1. Taxonomy (NCBI): domain Bacteria; kingdom Bacillati; phylum Actinomycetota; class Actinomycetes; order Micrococcales; family Micrococcaceae; genus Kocuria; species Kocuria gwangalliensis. Next base: position 77,933 of record NZ_BAABLN010000001.1, read on the forward strand.
TCTTGCCACAGTCCATTCTGACGTATCCGCCGTGCCGGGGACAGTGCCTGTGACCAGATCGACAGGCATTCGGTGGTGCTCGCCGGGTTGCTCACTGGGGTGCTCGCCGGGTTATGAGCGGTGAGCGAAGTGCCCCTGGTGACTAGCAGTGATAGGTGTCGGTGGGCGCCTCGAAGTGCACGTCGTAGCCCTCCGGGATACTCATGCCGAACGATGTGGCCAATCCCAGCACCTTGCGCGCACGGGCCAAGCGGGGCAGGTCTGAGCCGTTGCGGATCTGACCGCCGTCCGCCTCGAACTCCTGCAGGAAGTCCGTGGCCCAGGACAGCTCGTTGAGGCTCGGGGACAGACCTTCGTTGACCGTGGCGGTCTGCTCGGGCATGAGACAAAGCTTGCCGGTCATCCCGAATTCGGACGTCACACCGGTGGCCTCCGCGAGCTTGGCACCCAATGCACCCACAGCGGGGCCGTCGATCGGGCCCGGCAGATTGGCCGCACGCGACGCGATGGTGAACTGCGAACGGGTGTAGGCCAGGACCATGGGGCTCTCGCCGAACCCGGTGTCACGGCGGTAATCGCCGATGCCGAAAGCCAACCTGTACGTGGAACGCGCAGTAGCAATGTCCTGCAGGTTCTGCACGCCGCGGGCGGTTTCCACTAGGGCCACGATGCGCGTGCCCCGCAGCAGCTCCGCCGTGCGGGTCACGTGTTCAGGGGATTCGGTCATGGCCAGCATGACGCCCTCCAAACCGGGAGCTTCACGCAGGGCGCGGAGATCTTCTTCCCACCAGGCTGTACCAAAACCGTTGATGCGGACCCAGCCGTGGTTGAGCTCGTGGTTCTCGTTGCGTGAGGACAGCCACTTGATCACGTGCTGGCGGGCTGCAATTTTGTCCGCGGGAGCCACTGAGTCCTCGACATCGAGGACCACAACGTCCGCTGCGCTGCTGGCTGCCGCATCGAAGCGTGCGGGCTGCGCGCCGTTGACGAGCAGCCACGAACGGGCCAGCTCCGGACCAACCTTGGGCTGCTCAGTGGTCGTGATGGTCATTTCGATGGTTTCTGACAAGGTGGTGGACATGATTCACTTCTCGATCTGTGTCTAAGAACGGACGCGCTCCCGCAGCTGCTGTGCGGTGAAAGCGCGGGTCAGCCGCACACCTGAACCAACCTGGGAGATAATGCGGTCGGAGCGGGTCAGCTGCCAGTAGAGAGCCCCAGGACAAGCGGCACCAGTTCGGTGCGTTGATGACCTACGCGTGAGAGATGACACGCCGGGCAAAAGCGGTAGGGCTACCGTAACCAAGATCACATCGAGACTCAACTTGGGTGGTTTTGCGGGGCGCAGCACAGCGCACAACATTTGCACTGCAGACTCGTTGACGATGCGACCGTGAGGTCGCGCCCGCCCGCACTCTGCTCGACGTAGAAGCCCACTTCTCCGGGCAGCTGCAAACTGACCGACGGTAAAGCCAAGATCCTCGAGGTACCGGGTCGTAGCGTCGATCAGTTTGCATTCGGCCCGGGAGGCCGGTCGTAGCGTCGATCAGTTTGCAGGCAGGCGGTCCGTTCCTCACCCACCGCTGCGCTTCTTGGTCCGCGCCGTGGCCACCGCATTCCACGGGTCCTCAGGCCAAGGGTGTTTGGGGTAGCGGCCTCGCATTTCGGACCGGACCTGCTGATACGGGCCGGACCAGAACGACTGCAGATCATCCGTGATCGCCAACGGTCTGCGCGCGGGAGACAACAAATGGAACTGCACGGGCACGTGTCCGTCCACCAACCGCGGCGTATCCGCCCAGCCAAAACACTCCTGGAGTTTCACGGCCACCACGGGAGGCTGTTGAGGTTCCTCCGGCGAGTAGACCTGCGGATAATCGATCCGCGCCGTATTCCCGCTCGGCACCGCCAACCGCTGCGGCACCAACTCCTCCAGCCGGCTGGCTTCGGGCCATGGCAACAGCCGACGCAGGGCATCCGCCACCTTGACCGAACGCAGTGACGCTCCCCGCGCAATGTCTTGCAATTCAACACTCAGCCATTCCTCGAGCCGGTCCAGCAGCGCCGTATCATCCATGGCCGGCCACGGATTTCCCAGGTGCCGGTGCAAGAGCGCCAGGCGAGCGCGCAGGGAGCGAGCGGCGTCGTCCCAGGGCAGCAGCTCCAGGCCCTGACTGTGCAGTGCACTGCGCACGGCCGGCAAGGCGGTGTGGGGATCGGCGGCGACCGGCGTGGAGGACAGGTCGATCGCTCCGACGGCTCGCACGCGGCGAGCTCGGACCTTTCCGTTCACGAATTCGCCACGCGTGTGCTCACTCGCCAACGGACCCGCAATGAGCAATGCCGTGGGCTCGTCCAACGGCGCAGCCGCACGAATCACGGCACCGGTTCCAGCGGCCACCCTTCCCGCGGCGCGACTCAACTCCGCAACTGCAAGCCATTCGTGGTGGCGCAGGGAACTCCCCGGCTCGAGCCCCGCGCGAGTACCCGATGCCAGCAGCCACTGCTCCCCCGCATTGTCCACGCGCTTGGCGATCCACTCGGGCTTCCCCAGCCCGACGACGGCGCCCTCCCGCGCATCCCGCGGGACCTCGCCGTGCGTGCCGCCCTCCACAAGAACACCGTTCACAGCACTGGCGTGCACAATGCCGGGTTCAACAGCTGGACCGTGCTGCCCGGAGATTCGTTCCAACCGTGCTACCTCCCGCGCCCACCGTGCGGACTTCGCTCCCCCGCCCGAACGCAACCGACGCACAAGGGCGGGAATGTCTGCGGCGGGGACGCGAGCGCCGTCGGCGATGGCGGCGATGACCTCCGCGGCGGCACGCCGTCCGATAAGAGCGGCGCCGTCCAGCAGGGCCCTGCCCCACCGGGGCTCCACAGGCATAGCGACCAGTACGCGACCAAGGTCGGTGGCGCGACCGTCCTCAGCGATGGCACCCAGGCGCCGTAATTGCGCGTCCGCATCGGCGCGGGCACGCGAAGGCAACGGATCCGGCAAGGACAGCCCGTCACCGCCCGGTGCGCCCCACACGGCGAGCGCCAGGCAGGCAAACGTGAGATCGGCGGTGCGCACCTCGGGAACGGTGTGGGCGGGCATGGCACCCCACGTGGCGTCGTCGTAGCACCGCACCACCGCGCCGGGCCCCTGACGTGCGGCGCGGCCGGCCCGCTGATCGGCCGATGCTTTGGACGCCGAGACCGTCACCAGCCCCGAGATCCCGCGCCCGGCATCGCGCCGCGGTTGACGGGCCAGGCCCGAATCGATCACCAGTCGTACGCCGTTGACCGTCAGGGACGATTCCGCAAGGGATGTCGTCACCACGATTCGCGGCGGATCCCCCGGTGTGCGTCCCGCGACCGCCCGGTCCTGCTCCCGTGGCGGGAGCTGACCGTGCAATTCCAGGATGTCGGCGCGGGTGAGCCTGTGCAGTTCGGTTGCCACACGGGAGACCTCGCGCGCGCCGGGCACGAACACGAGCGCGTCCGTTCCTTCGTGAGCTTTGAGAGCCTTCGCATGGGCCGCCGCGGCCGTCCGGGCCACGTGCGACAGGAACGCGGGAGTCACCCCGCGATCGTCCAGGCGTTGCGGCCCCGGGGCCCATACGAGGTCCAGCGGATACAGCGCGGACGGGCAGTCCACGATCGGTGCGGAGTCATCTGCGCCCAGTAACTCGGCAAAGCGGGCGGCATCCACGGTCGCGGACATCGCCACAACAGTGAGGTCCTCGCGCAGTTCTCTCAGTTCGGCGAGCATGCCCACCAGCAGGTCGGACTCCACGCCTCGCTCATGCACCTCATCCAGAACCACCGCCGCCGTACCGGGCAGTTCCGGGTCCCTCAGCAGGCGCCGCAGCATGATCCCGGGGGTCACGAACTCGATGCGCGTGCTCGGTTGCGTGGTGCTTTCACCGCGCACGCTCCACCCGACGACCTCGCCCGGTTGCGTTCCCGTCAGTGCTGCCAGTCGGCGGGCGGCCGCCCTGGCCGCGACCCGGCGCGGTTGCGCCACGACCACGCGACCGGTGGGCTGGGAGGTGGGAGCGGCGTCGGCAAGAACGTTGGCAATCACCGGCGGAACCACGGTGGTCTTGCCCGTCCCCGGAGGTGCCTGCACCACCGCTGCTCCCCGGTGGAGCGCGGTTTCCAGAGCGGGCACGGACTCCGCGAAGGGCAGGCCGCGGCCGATCCGGTCCAGATCAAAGGGGACGACATCCATGGTTGCCAGTATGCCCGTCCGCCCTTCCACCTAAAGTAATACCCATGACCAACGCGCAGCTTCCCGAGCAGGTATCCGAGATCTTCGACCCCCAGCAGTGGCGGCAGGTGCAGGGCTTCGAGGACCTGCAGGACATCACGTACCACCGCGGCGTCGAACGCGACGAGAGCGGTGACGTGGTCCGGGATGTGCCGTGGGTGCGCATTGCGTTTCACCGCCCCGAGGTCCGCAATGCCTTCCGTCCCGGCACGGTGGACGAGTTGTACCGCACGCTTGATCACGCGCGGATGTCCTCGGACGTGGGCGCGGTGATCCTCACGGGCAACGGGCCCTCCGCCAAGGACGGCGGCTGGGCGTTCTGCTCCGGCGGCGATCAGCGCATTCGCGGCCGCGACGGCTACCACTACGCGGAGGGTGACACGGCCGACTCCATCGACCCGGCGCGAGCGGGCCGCTTGCACATCCTGGAAGTTCAGCGCCTGATCCGCACCATGCCCAAGGTGATCATTGCGGCGGTGTCCGGCTGGGCGGCCGGCGGTGGTCACTCGCTGCACGTGGTCTGCGATCTGACCATTGCGTCCGCCGAGCACGGCAAGTTCAAGCAGACGGACGCGACCGTTGGCTCCTTCGACGCCGGCTACGGTTCCGCGTTGCTCGCCCGCCAGGTGGGCCAGAAGTTCGCTCGAGAAATCTTCTTCCTGGCCGACGAATATTCTGCCGAGGACATGTTCCGCATGGGCGCCGTCAACAAGGTGGTCCCCCACTCGGACCTGGAGTCAGCCGCGCTGGACTGGGCTCGCAAGATCACCGCCCAGTCCCCGCAGGCCGTGCGCATGCTCAAGTACGCATTCAACCTCCCGGACGACGGCATGGTCGGCCAGCAGGTCTTCGCCGGCGAAGCCACGCGCATGGGGTACATGACCGACGAGGCCGTTGAGGGCCGGGACGCCTTCCTGCAAAAGCGCGACCCGGACTGGTCCGCGTTCCCCTACTACTTCTGATCCGACCACTCCTCCTCGGTGACAGCCCCGGTGTCTGAACTTCCCGGAAAACCTCTGCGCGCACCCGCCGCCGGTACCCTGCCGCGGGACACCGTTGTGTTCGACGGTCCCGTGACGGGTGATCCGCTTGCGCTCCTCGAACCCCTCGGCGAGGCACTGTCCCGCCCCGGCCCCGCGGTGATCGTCTCGACCTCCGGGTCAACGGGCCGCCCCAAGAAGACGGTCCTGACCACGGAGGCTCTCACGGCATCCGGGCGGGCCACCGAACGAGCCACGTCCGGGCCCGGCCAGTGGCTGTTGTGCCTGCCCGCGCATTACGTCGCGGGCGTCCAGGTGTTGGCGCGGTCCGTACTCGCCGGCACCACACCCGTGCTCATGGCGCCCGGCCCCTTCACGCCGGAGGGGTTTGCGCGGGCCGCCTCGGGCATGAACCACCAGACGCGGTACGTGTCCGTGGTGCCCACCCAGCTGCAACGCATCCTGGACCCCGCCGACGCCGCTCCCCACCCCGAAGCCGTCCGCGCTCTCGCGCGCTTCGACGCGATCCTGGTGGGCGGCTCCGCACTGTCCCGCACCCTCGCCCGGCAAGCCGGAGACGCAGGACTCACCGTGGTCAGCACGTACGGCATGTCCGAGACGTGCGGTGGCTGCGTGTACAACGGGCGACCCTTGGACACGGTCCGGATCCGCACGGTTCCCGACGACGCCGCCGGCGACCTCTCCCACTTCACCTCCCCGGCCGGCCACGCGCCGGGAGTAGGGCGCATCTGGTTGGGCGGCGACATCGTTGCCGGTGGCTATTTGGACGACCCCCGGCAGACCGGTGAGCACTTCCGCGTGATCGACGGACAGCGCTGGTACCGCACGGACGATCTGGGAAGCACCGCCGAGGACGGCACGGTGAGCGTTCTCGGCCGCACGGACGATGTGATCAATACCGGCGGGATCAAGGTCTCGGCCGGCGTGGTGACCGCAGCGCTCACCCAGCACCCCGGAGTCCGCGGGGCGCTCGTGGTACCCGTACCGGATGCTGAGTGGGGCCACGCCGTGGCGGCGCTGGTGGTACCGCGGGACGGGCAATTCACGAACGAGCTGCGCAAAGAACTTGCCGACCTGGTCCGCGAACACCACGGTTCCTCTGCCGTACCCAAGTACTGGCGCTGTGTACCGGAGCTCCCCTTGCTCAGCACCGGCAAACCGGACCGCCGCGCCGCCGCGCAACTCTTCGACACCGCCGGAGCCCCCGCCGATACACCACACCCGGGGAATGGCTGACATCTGCATGCCCGCTCATTCACTGGATCTGAACTTCGCGCCGCAGGACGACTCCGTGTTCCGGGATCGCTGGCAGGCATTGCGCGCGGCGGGTTTGCCGAGCCTGGCCGACCACCGAGGGGCCTCCAACGCCCCGCACATCACCGTTCTCACGGCATCTCGGATCCCTGCCGACGTGCTGGAACGCGTCCGCGCCCATTTCGCGGTCGCCCTTCCGCTGCCGTTGACCCTCAACGGTGTGGTGGTGCTGGGATCCGGGCCGTTCGTTCTTGCCGAGCACGTGATCGCCCCGCCCGAGATGCATAGCCTTGTGGAGGGGTGGCAGCGTCTGGTGGACGGCGGCTCCCAGAGGCTGCGCCCGTGGACACCCCACGTGACACTGGCCAAGCGTCTGAGTGCTTCGCAGGTGGGGCGGGCGCTGGCGGTACTGCAAGACCGGCCCGCACCGACCACCGTGACCGCCGCCGCGCTGCGCCGGTGGGATCCCGAGCGGAAGACCTCCACCCGCGAGGCGTAGGCACCGCCCCGGCCTCCGGGGTGACGGCTACCTCAGCTCCGGGGCGGCGCCCCGCGTGAGAGAATGACTCGGTTCAGTTCACCAGTTTTCGGAGGTACATCCGTGGCCACGCCAGCACAGTGGGTCGAGGGCGCACGACTCAGGACCCTGCCCATGGCCACGGCTCCCGTAATTGCCGGCACCGCCGCCGCCCAGCAAATGCACGCCGCGCACCTGGGGCACGCCGGGTTGGCGCTGCTCGTGGCACTGTTCCTGCAGGTCGGCGTGAACTACGCCAACGATTACTCCGACGGCGTGCGCGGCACCGACGATGACCGCGTGGGCCCGCTGCGGCTCACCGGCTCCGGAGCAGCGCGGCCCGCGCACGTGAAGCGCGCGGCCTTCTTGTGCTTCGGCCTGGCGGCCCTGGCAGGTGCCGCGCTCGTGGTGCTGTCCCAGCAGTGGTGGTTCGCAATCGTGGGTGTCGCCGCCGTCTTCGCGGCCTGGGGGTACACCGGCGGCAAGAAGCCCTACGGCTACCTGGGCCTGGGCGATATCTTCGTGTTCATTTTCTTCGGACTCGTGGCCACACTGGGTACAACGCTCACGCAGGCCGGTCGGCTGAACCTGGACGCCTGGCTCATGGCGATCTCCACGGGCTTGTTCGCGTGCGCCCTGCTGATGGCCAATAACGTTCGTGACATCCCCGGTGACCGCGAGGTGGGCAAGAAGACCCTGGCCGTCCGGCTGGGCGACCCGACCGCCCGCCTGACGTTCACCGCGGAGATGGCCGTGGGCATGTTGTTGCCGCTGCTGTTGGTGCCGTACAACCCGTGGGTCCTGCTCGTCTACGCAATGACCCCGCTGGCCCTGGCGGCCAGCGCCACGGTGCTCAAGAGTGGTGAACGCCGGGCCTTGATCCCCGTGCTCAAACAATGCGGGCTGGTGAACCTGGGCTTCACCGTGCTCTACGCGTTGGCCGTGCTGGTCAACCAGTACGTCTAACCCCGGGAAGTCCGTCCAGGACTCAGATGTCCCTGCGGGCCTGCTGGTCCGTGTAGGAATCCTCGATTTCTTCGTCCTCCAGGGCCACGCGGTTCTTGGGCTTGGGAGCGCGGTCGATCCAGCGGTGAAAGTCCTGGCTGGCTGCCAGGTGCAGTTTGGGGAAAAAGATGTAACAGATCGCAAAAGCGGCCACCACCGCCGCGATGCCGGACAGGATCAGCCCCGCACCCACGTACATGGCGATCACGAACACCACGATCAGGATGCCCAACCGCAACAGGGAGTACTTGAGGAAATTCACGCGACCCAGTCTACCGGCACGCCCTGGACGCCCGCCCCATGCTGCTCATGCTGCTCCAGCACGCGATCATCATCGCAACATGTCATCACCGGCTTCGCCCATGACATAACGCCCAGAAACCGATGCGCTGGCCCTCAGCATGCTGCCCTAGGATTGGCACCATGGGCAGAGCGATACTCATTATCGGAGCAGGCGCCCTCGCCGTGGGTGTGATCATTTATTCACTCATCGAATGCGCCCAAACAGAGAAGTACAAGGTCAGGTCCATCCCCAAGGGTGCGTGGATCCTGGTGATCCTGCTGCTTCCCGTCATTGGCGCGGTCCTCTGGTTGTTCTTCGGCCGTCCCAAGAAGGAGGAGCCCGGCAACCAGCCGCAGCGCGGTCGCGGCCCGGACGATGACCCCCAGTTCCTGCGGAACTTGGAGGAGCGGCGTCGGCAGCAAGCGCATGAGCGCAGGCTCCAAGAGTGGGAGAACGAGCTCAAACGAACGGGACGTCCCCCGGGAGAAAAGCCTCAGCCGCTGGACCCGGATGACCCCCGCCTGAGCGGAGAGGTCCCGGACCACGAGGAAGGCGCCGCCGAGGCAGACACGCAGGGCGAGAAACACCCCGGCAGCGACTCCCCCGGGGATGGTGGGAGCACCGCAGCCGGCGCCGGGGAGGACGGCCCGTGGGACACCGATGAGGGCCCGGAACCGGACACCGCCCCCGGCCATCGCGCCTAGGAATCGACGCGAAACCGACTACCTGCTTACAGGCCCGAGTACGAGTGCAGACCCGGGAAGTACACGTTGACCACGGTGAAGTTGAAGACCACGCAGATGTAGCCGGCGATCGACAACCACGCGGAACGGTTACCGTTCCACCCGCGGGTCACGCGGGCGTGCATGTAGGCGGCGTACACGGTCCAGATCACGAACGTCCAGACCTCTTTGGTGTCCCATCCCCAGAATCGGCCCCAGGCCTGATCGGCCCAAATGGCACCGGCGGCGAGGGTGAAGGTCCAGAACACGAAGCCCACGGAGTTGAGGCGGAACGCAAAGTTCTCCAGGGTGGTCGAGTTGGGGACAACGCGCAGGAACCCCAGTTTGGTGTCCTCACCCGTGGTCACGTTCTTCTCGCGACGGGACTGCAGCAACTGCAGCACCGCCATCGCGAACGTAATGGTGAACAGGCCGGATGCCGCCACGGCAATGGACACGTGAATGATCAGCCAATAGGACTGCAGCGCCGGGGGCAACGGGGAAACCGGGGTGGGGAAGGCAATGGTGGCCGCGCACAGCATGAGCAGCACCAGCCCGGAGACCATGGGTCCCACAAAGCGCAAATCCTTGAAGATCAATGTGACCAGGTAGACGCCCGCCACCACCAGGGCACCCGTGGAGCAGAACTCGTACATGTTGGCCCAGGGAACGCGGTCCGCGGCAATACCACGGGCCACCACGGCGAAGGCGTGCAGCAAAAAGGCGATGCCCATGACCACCACGGCCGCACGGGCGGCAGGGCGGCTGACGGAGTCCTTGTAATTGAGGGCCTCGAACTCGTCCGCGCCCTTGGTTCGCGCGTCGGCGGTGGTGCGGAACTCGCCGGCCACGGAACCGTTGCGAGCGCCGTCGTGGCCCACAGTGCGGCCGGAGGAGGCCGCCGAGACGCTCACGGAACCACCGCGCGAGGTTGCGCCCACGAGCTCCTTGGAATCCTCCCGGCCCACGGCGCTCTGCCGTTGCGCGGCGCGCTCAGCTTCACCGATGGCCTTGGAGTGCGAGGCCATGTCCCACACGAAGGCCACGAACGCGACCAAGTAGGTGAAGGCCGCCAGGAGCATGAACCACTCGCTCCAGACACCTAACGTTTCGTTGATATTGCTACCCATAAATCACTCACGCCTTATCTGACGAGTTGAGGGGGAAGTCGCGCACACCGCGGTCTTCCCACAGCGAGGTCCACAAACTTGTCAGCTTTTCCGCTTCCGCGCCCAGGCGGTGATCCTCACCGCGAGCCAACAGTCCGTATTCCAGAACAGTACACTGCACGCCATTGTGGTCCTGGCCCACATACGCGCGCACCCACGCCCTGCGACGGGCGATGAACAGGGACATGATCAGTCCCACGAAAGCGGCCACGAACGAGATGAACGCGGGGATGCGTCCGGGGTCGTTGTGGATGTCCAATCCCACATACCGCTTGACGTCCACGAACTCAATGGTGCCCTTGCCGTCCGGCAATTCCGCCGAGCGGTTGGCGCCGTCCAAGGTGATGGCGCCGTTGTCGGACATCATCGAATTCATCTCGGTCAGCGAATCCACGTCCAGCACGTAGACGTTCTGGGATTCACCGTTGTCCAGGCCCAAGTCACCGAAGTACGAAGACATGATCAGCACCGGATTGCTCAGTCCCGGGTCCACGGAGCGGGGCATCGAGCCCTCGTCCATGACCGCGGTGGGCAGCAACAGGCCCACGAAGCCGAGCTGGTCCGGGGCGGCGTCGGGCACCTTGAGCACGAGCGAGGACGTGTAGACGGAGTCGGTGGGGATGGTCACCACGGGGCCCTCGTAGGCCAGATTTCCTTGGCCGTCCGTCACTCGGATCACCGGTGCGTAGCCGTTGCCCACAAGGTACAGCTTGGTGCCGCCCACGTTGAGGGGCTCGTTGACCTTGAGCTTCTCGCTCTTCTCCTCCGCGCCGGGTTCTTCGGTCACGGTCACGTCCGCCTCGAAGTCCGTGGGGGCTCCGTACTGCGCGGGGTCCGTGGTGTCGCGGTGGAAATCGGCCTGGAAATTGTCCAAGCGCACGGAGAACGGGTTGAGCCAGTCCGCGCTGAAGTTGGTACCCGGGGTGAACGAGTCGTAGGCGACCAGCGTGTTCACAAAGGATTCGTCCTCGATGATGATCTTCTGACCCTTGTAACCGAACAGCGAACCAATGGCCACGGAGATCAGCACACCCAGCAGCGCCACGTGGAAGAGGATGTTGCCCACTTCCTTCCACATGCCGCGCTCGGCACCCACGGACGGCGTCTCGCCGTCCAGATCGCGGGCCTCTACGCGGTAGCCGCGCTTCTTGAGCGCCTTGGTCGCCTCCTGGATCGCTTCCGACGGCGACGGCGCTTCGGCGCCGTCACGTCCGCCCAACAGTACGCGGCGGTACTGGGGCAGGCGAGTGAGCCGCTTGGGGGTGCGCGGCGGCTTGGCGCGCCACGCCTTGTAGTGCTGGGCCGCACGCGGGAGCACGCAGCCAACCAGGGAAATGAACAGCAGCAGGTAGATCGCGGAGAACCAGTAGGACGAAAAGACGTCGAACAACTGGAACCGGTCCAACCACGGGCCAGAGGTTGGGTTGGCCTCGATGTAACTGTTGACCGCGTCCGGGTCCTGGATGCGCTGCGGGAACATCGATCCGGGCACCGCGGCAATGGCCAGCAAGAGCAGCAGCACGAGTGCCGTGGACATCTTGGTCAGCTGGGTCCACGCCCACCGGAGCATTCCCAGGGGGCCGAGGGCGGGCACCGCAACGGAATCGCTGCCACTGCCCTTCTGGTCGCGTTCATCGCGCACCTGTGTCATATCGGCATCACCCAATCGGTAACGAATTCGGCCTGGATCCAGGAAACCAGTGCGGACCATACTCCCGTGGCCATGGCCAGACCAATCAGGACGAGCACGGCACCGCCCACGCGCTGAAGCGTGAGACGGTGACGGCGGAAGAATGTCATGGCACCCATCCCCCGGCGCAGGGCCAGGGCAATGAGGACGAACGGGATGCCCAGTCCCAAACAATAGGCGCTCGTGAGGATCACGGCCTTGCCCGTGGAGGCACCGTCCACGTAAACCAGCGCCTGCACGGCGGCAAAGGTGGGGCCAATGCACGGAGCCCACCCCAACCCGAAGGTCATCCCCAGCAGGGGTGCACCCCACAGACCGGGCGGTGGCCGGCGTTCGATTTTGCGGTCACGCTGGAACCACGAGAAACCGCCCATGAACACGATGCCCATGAGGATCACCAGGATGCCCAGCACCACCATGATCCACTGCTGCCCCAGGAACCAGGCGAACGCACCCAGTTGGGCCAGCACCACGGACATCACCACGAATACCGCGGAGAAGCCGAGCACGAACAACAGCACGCCCATGAACACGCGGCCGCGCTTCTGGTCCTGCAGGTCCACACCGGTCAGGCCGGTCACGTATCCCAGGTACCCGGGGACCAACGGCAGCACGCACGGTGACGCGAAAGAGACGAGTCCCGCGAGCAGCGCCACGGGTAGCGCGGCAATCAGTGAACCGTCGAGGATGACCTCGGCGAAGGGATTGCCGCTCATACCGTCTCGGCCACCGTGTCCTTGATGAGGGCGTTCAGAGTGGAGTGGTCGGCTTTGCCCAGCACGCGAGCCGCCACACGGCCTTCGGAGTCGAGCACCAGGGTGGTGGGAACGGCCTGCGGCGGAACGTAATCGCTCAACGCCAGCAACACTTCACCGTTGAGGTCCGAGGCGGAGGGGTAAGGAATCTCGAAGGTTCGCTCGAAGGCTTCGGAGGTGGCCTGCTGATCGCGCAGGTTCACGCCCATGAATGTGGCGTCACCCTCGTAGTCCTTTGCGAGGCTCACCAGATCGGGAGCCTCCGCGCGGCACGGCGCGCAACCTGCGTACCAGAAGTTCAGGACGGTGGTTTCGCCGCGCAAATCCTCAGCGGAAACGGTGGAACCGTCGAACATCTTGGCCTCGAACTCGACCGGTTCGCCGCGCTCACCGGGTGCGTATTCACTCACGGAACCGTCGCCGGCCACATAGCCCTTGTTGCCGCCTTCGCTGGCCTGCTGTGCCAGATTGTCCGATTCGGAGCCGCCGCACGCGGTCAGTACCAGCGCGGCGCACACGGACAACGACGCCGCCGCGACGCGGGTGCGCGAGCGGCGGGATCGGACGGGTTGAGCGGAACGGACTCGGGCCAATTTCACGGGTATGTCACCTGACGCTACGGGGTGGGATTCGGGAGTAATTATGAGCCGGGAAGCTGGTTGACCCCTGGGTAGAGGTGGGCTGCCGGTTCCCGGTAATTCAGCCGCGGAAGCACCGGTTCTGTCACGTCGTCGAAGGTCAGGGACGTGATGGACGCGAGGTTGCACTGACGGCGTCGGGGATCGTGCGGCAGCGGCCGCCCTTCGACCGACAAGCGTGTCAACCAAATGGGTAACTGGTGGGACACCGCGATGGCCTGAGCGCCGTCGCCACCGATCTCCACCGCCCGGCGGGCCAGATCGCGGACGGCCTCGGCCATGCGGGTTACCTGGTGCCGGTAGGGTTCGCCCCACGAGGGACGCAGCGGGTTGAGCATGTAGGGCCAATGCTTGGGATGGGACAGTACTTTCTCGTCCACATGCAAACCTTGGAAGTGATTGCGGGGTTCAATGATGCGCTCTTCGGTGACCACGTCCAATCCCAGCTCACGGGCCACGGGTGCCGCGGTCTCCCGGGCTCGGGTCAGTGGGGATGACGCCAACACAACGTAGCGGTCCCCCTGGTTCACACGAGCCCTGAAGTCCGCGGCGGCGGCTTCGGCCATGCGCGCCCCGAGCTCGGACAAATGGAAATCCGGCATGCGTCCGTAGACGATCGCATCAGGGTTGTGGACCTGGCCATGGCGCAGCAAATGAACGGTGGCGGAGGACATAATGACAGTCTCTCAAAACCCCGGCCACCGCCCAATTCAGGGGCCTCCAAGGCAACGACCGCGAACCGTGGAGGCCCGCCCGCTGCGTGGCCCAGGATTCCCCGCCTCCGTCAGCTCAATACGTCGCGCAAACGCCGCTCGTCAATGCGCAGCTGATCCCACGGGACCCCGTCCACGAACACGACCGGGATGAAATTCGCGTAGTCGCGCAGCAGGGCTGCATCCGTGGTGATGTCCACCTCCGAGAACTCGCTACCGGTGTCCTGGCACGCGGCTCTGACCACGGTGCGCGCGTCCGCACACAAGTGGCACCCGTCCTTGGTGAGCAACGTCACGTGATGAGCGGGGGCAGCTGTCGTCCAATTTTCTGCAGACAACAGGGGCTTCTGGGGATTCCGGGGCAAGCTCATGGGCCCATGCTACGGGCACGCAAAAGGCCCCGCTCCTGGGGAACGAGGCCTGCCGCGATGTCGCTTTACTTCTTGTTGCGACGCTGGTGACGAGTCTTACGAAGCAGCTTGCGGTGCTTCTTCTTGGACATACGCTTGCGGCGCTTCTTAATGACTGAACCCATAGGATCCCTCGCATTGTTGTAGACGATGACTGTTTGAACGGGTCGCGCCTGAACGCCACCCCGCCGGCCGGCTAACCGGACGGCAAAATCCGCATGAACGGCAAACTATTGATCCACCCTACCGCCTGAGCACCGATTCCCTGAAAATGAGCGCTCACGCACTGGCCTGACGGGCCTGCTTCAGACCCACGGGTGGATTGCCCCTCGACTCCGCCGCATCACCGTGATCATCGATCTCACCGTCGCGGCCGCGGTCCGGATCGAGCCCGGCCTCCCGGTACTGGAAAGTGATGTGTTCGATGGTCAAGCGAGATGCCATGTGGAAGTCACCCGCCTCCAACGCGCCGAAGATCGCACGGTGCTCGGCACGGATCCGGCTGGTTGTGGTCGACCACAACGGAACATGACCGACCAGGGCCATGGTGTATTCGTACATGGAATCGCGCAGCGCCGTGAAGAGCGCCGTGATGGCCGTATTTCCGCAGGACTTCACCAGCGCGATATGAAAGCTCACGTACAAATTGTGGAATTGCTTCAGACCCACATCATCTCGGTCCATTTCCACCATGATGGATCGCAATTCGGAAACGGGAACGTTAGCTTCCGTGGCATTCTCCAAGGCCCAGGATTCCAACTGCACCCGCGCCTGAACAATGTCACGCAACGGATACTCGGAAGTAGCCATGTGTAGCCGCAACGCGGGCCCCGCAGAAGCGGCCGGCTCTCGCACCAGAATGGGCAGGATGGAACGGTGCGGGCCGTCGAACAACTTAATGATGCCCCGAGCCTCCAGCTCCTTCAGGGTCTCCCGCATGGAGTTACGTGAGACCCTGAAGATCGCCGCGAGGTCTTTGTCGATGGGCAACTGCTGACCCAGCACGAGGTTGCCGTCGAACAGCTCGTTCTCAAGCCATTGCAGAACCTCACGATGCGTTGCCATGGTCACCAACCTCAAGTCATGTGTCGAGCACGTGCCAACCACGGCAGGTGCTTCGACTCACGAGCTTACTGGGTATCGCTGAAAAATCAGATCAGACCCTGGGCCGACATTGCGCGTGCCACCTTGATGAATCCCGCAATGTTGGCGCCGGCCACATAGTTACCGGGCATTCCGTATTCATCGGCCGTTTCAGCGCAGCGGTGATGAATTCCGCGCATGATTTCCAGCAAACGCTGCTGCGTGTAGTCAAAGGTCCACGAGTCGCGAGAAGCATTCTGCTGCATTTCCAGAGCGGACGTGGCCACGCCGCCGGCATTGGCCGCCTTGCCCGGAGCGAAGAGTACGTTTGCGTCCTGGAACATACGGATCGCTTCGGCGGTGGTGGGCATGTTGGCTCCCTCGGCCACGACCTCCACTCCGTTGGCCAACAGCTTCTTGGCCTGACGGCCGTTGAGCTCGTTCTGGGTGGCACACGGCAACGCCACGGAGCCGGGAACATCCCACACGGAACCGTCGGAGATGAATCGTGCACGACCGCCCTTGCGCTCGGCGTACTGGCTGATGCGTGCGCGCTCCACCTCCTTGACCTGCTTCAGCAGATCCAGGTCGATGCCATCGGGATCCATCACGTACCCGCTCGAATCGGACGCGGTCAGCACCTTGGCACCCAACGACTGCGCACGCTCAATGGCGTAGATCGCCACATTGCCGGAACCGGACACGAGCATTTCCCGGCCGTCCATGTCCTGGCCGCGGGTCTTGAGCATCTCTTCCGCGAACATCACGGTGCCGTAGCCGGTGGCTTCGGTGCGCACCAGCGAACCGCCCCAGGCCAAACCCTTACCGGTGAGGACACCGGATTCGTAGCGGTTGGTGATGCGTTTGTACTGGCCGAACAGGTAACCGATCTCACGGCCACCCACACCGATGTCACCCGCGGGGACGTCCGTGTACTCGCCGATGTGGCGGTACAGCTCGGTCATGAAGGACTGGCAGAACCGCATGATCTCGGCGTCGGAGCGACCGGAGGGATCGAAGTCCGAGCCACCCTTACCGCCGCCAATGGGCATGCCGGTCAGGGAGTTCTTGAAGATCTGTTCGAAGCCCAGGAACTTGACGATGCCCAGGTAGACCGAGGGGTGAAAGCGCAGTCCACCCTTGTAGGGGCCCAGTGCGGAGTTGAACTCCACGCGGAAGCCGCGGTTGATCTGCACGTGGCCGTTGTCATCGGTCCAGGGCACGCGGAAAATGATCTGTCGCTCGGGTTCGCAGATCCGTTCCAGGATGGCCGATTCGAGCAGGTCCGGGTGGCGCGCCACCACGGGGCCCAGCGATTCGAAGACTTCGTCCACTGCCTGATGGAACTCGGACTCACCGGGGTTGCGAGCAATCACTGCTTGTCGAATCGGAATCAGATTCTCGTGCATGGGTCTCCTGCCGTCTATCGGTTGTAGGTGCTCACCGAGCCATCATCGCCGCGGGCTGCGCCCACGACGCCGGAACCCGGTGAGAGTGGACAGCAGACCGCTCTGACGCCGGTGTGCGCCTCCGCTGCGCACAGGTGGAATCCCGAATTCGGGTTTCGTGGAGTTCGAACCATCGGATTCGGCTGAATCCGCGCTGGGCTCAGCGGAAGTAACGTCGGTGTTGGCTCCCACACTAGCGCCTGTGACGTCCACCTCCGCGCCCAAGGCAACAGCATCGGGAAGGGTGGAACTGTTGGATACCTCGGGGTCTTCCAGAAGTTCTTGCACATTTTTAGGCTCCGAGGGTTCTGGATCATCCGAGATCACATCAACCACGGGGGCTTCTGCAATCTCGGGCTCGAGCTCCACGGATTCGGAAGTTTCGTCGCGGACGGTCTGCCCGTCATCCTGCGCGAGTTCTTCCATGACCTCCGGTGCGCCGAACCAGGGGAGAGTGCGCGGTTCGTCAATGGCAACGGGGGCCGCCTCGGGGGTTCCGGTTAGTTCGTCCGTCGCCGGCCCTTCGGAGTCCGTGGGTTCCTCGGTGTCCACCGGGTCTTCGGTGGCCGACAGCAGATCCTCGATCCAGGCGGTCACCTCGCGCAGGGGCTGCGCTTGGACGCTGTAGTAGCGCTTCTGCCCCTCAGCGCGCGTTGCCACCAGTCCCGTATCCCGCAGAACCTTGAGGTGCTTGGACACGGTGGGCTGGGAGACTTTCAGTTCTTCGACCAACTCTCCCACCGGACGGGAGCCGTGGCGCAGTGCGGACAGGATCCGGCGCCGAGTGGGGTCGGAAAGAGCTGAATATGAATCGTTGGCCATAGGATTCACCCTAAACGTGAACCCCGACCGGGCCCCAATCAGTCTCAGTCGTACCAGGGGTCCAGGCCCCAGTGGGGGAAGACTTCCTTGCGGGTGGCCATGATGGAGCGGTCGGTCTCGTCGTTGGGGTCGAATCCGATCTCCCAGGATCGCCACCACAGGTCCACGTTGTCACCCATCATTTCGGGTGCGTGGCCGCCGTATTTCTCGGTCATGTACGTGCGCCATTCCTGCGGAACGGGCGTGGTCACCGCTACGGGATGACCACTGGAAACACCCACCAGGTGCGCCCAGGAGCGCGGCACGGCGTCGTGGCAGTCGTAGCCGCCTCCACCCGTGGCGATCCACCGGCCCTCGCACATCTCGTCCGCGAGATCGGAGACTGCCAGGGCGATCTGCCGCTGCCCGTCGATGCTTACACGCAGGTGGGTCAGCTCGTCCTGGAAGTGGGAATCGCAACCATGCTGGGACACGATCACTTCGGGACGGAACTCGCGCACCAACTGGGGCACCACGGCGTCGAACGCGCGCAACCACTGGGAGTCGTCCGCGCGCGTGGGCAGGGCCACGTTGATCGAGGTACCTGCGCACTGACCCTCTCCGATCTCGTTGGCGAAACCCGTTCCGGGAAACAACGACAACCCGGTCTCGTGCAGAGAAATGGTCATGACCCGAGGGTCCTCGAAGAAGATCGACTGGGTGCCGTCACCGTGATGGCCGTCCACATCGATGTAGACCACACGCTGCACCCCGTTGTCCAGGAGGTGCTGAATGGCCACCGCGCAATCGTTGTACACGCAGAACCCGCTGGCCTTGTCCTTGGCGGCGTGATGCATGCCGCCGCCAAAATTCACGGCGTGAACGGCCCTGCCGTCCAGGATGTCCACGGCCCCCTGGTAGGTGCCGCCCACCAATCTGGCGCTGGATTCGTGAATACCTTCGTACGCGGGGGTGTCCTCGGTCCCCAACCCGCATTCCGGAATTTCTTTCGTGGGATCGGCAGACACTTCATGTACCGATTTCACGTAGTCCGCGGTGTGAGCCAGCTGGAGGACCTGGTCATCCGGAACTTCTGGGACCTCGACCCGAACATTCTCTGCGGTGTCCAGGCCCAGTTGCTGCACCAATCGCATGGTGGCGTCCAAGCGGGACGGGCGCATGGGGTGGTAATCCCCGAAGTTGTACTGGAGCAACTGGGGATCCCAATAAACACTGGTGGGGTACACGGCACCTTTACCGTTTGTTGCGGGGCTCACACGACCATTAGATCATTGACCACGCCTCACTGGGCCGTGGTTCGCACTGTGACGGTGGATTTAGGGCAATAATGTGCTGACTGCTCGTGCGCGGGCCCACTATCAGTACATCGGAATGCGACGTTGGAGGAGGTGCGGTGAGCGAGTTGGAAGAGGCCGATCCGGCCCCGGAGCACCCCCCGTCCAATCGTGACCCGTTCCCCACGCGGATGGCACTCGGGGTACGGGATTTCGTGGACGGAATCGCCAACTCCTCCCCCGCGAGGCTGGCGGTCATGGTCTTCGTCATAGTGGATCTGGCCTTTGCCACGTTGTTGTGGTTGCCCGTCTCGGCGGCTCCGGGGAAGAACACCGGCGCCGCGGACGCCATATTCACCGCAACCTCCGCCGTGACCGTGACCGGATTGACCACGGTGTCCACCGCGGATCAGTGGTCCCTGTTCGGCCAGGTGATCATCCTGGTGGCGATCCAGATCGGCGGTCTGGGCACCCTGACAATGACCTCCCTCTTGGCCCTGGCCATCGGGCGGAAACTGGGCCTCAAATCCAAACTGATCACCCAGGAGGCGCTCAACATCGGGCGGTTGGGCGAGGTGGGTTCGCTGCTGCGCATCATTGTGGTGACATCGATTTCCATTGAGGCGGCCCTCACGGTGGTGCTGACCGTGGGCTTCCTGGTGGCCGGGGAACCACTTCATATCGCCCTGTGGCACGGGGTGTTCTACGGGATCTCGAGCTTCAACAACGCCGGGTTCACTCCGCACAGTGACGGTCTGGTGCCCTACGACCACACCGGGTTGGACTCCTGGCTGATCCTGTTCCCCATTTGCATTGGCGTGTTCATCGGCTCGCTGGGTTTCCCCGTGATCCTGGTGCTGCGCGAAGCAGGGTTCCGGTTCACCCGCTGGAATCTCAACGCCAAGCTGACGCTGTTGACCACCGGAATCCTGTTGCTGGTCGGCTGGCTCCTGTTTTCGAGCTTCGAGTGGGACAACACCGCCACAATCGGTACCAAACCCGTCAGCGAACGCATTTTTCATGGTTTTTTCGCGTCCGTGATGATGCGCTCGGGCGGTTTCAACCTGGTGGACATGACCGACACCTCCCAGGTGACCCTCTTACTCACCGACGCCTTGATGTTCGTGGGTGGCGGTTCGGCATCGACCGCCGGTGGCATCAAAGTGACCACGTTGGCCGTGGTGTTCCTGGCAATCCTGGCCGAAGCGCGCGGTGACAAATCCGTGATTGCGTTCTTCCGCACCATCCCCGATTCCGTGCTGCGCATTGCCATCTCCGTGATCATGATGGGCGCCACCGTGGTGCTCACCGGTTCCGCGATCCTGGTGGAGCTCACCGGCCGCCCGTTGGACCACGTATTGTTCGAGGTCATTTCCGCCTACGCGACGTGCGGACTCAGCGTGGGAGTTTCCGCGGACGCCCCCGATGCCGGAAAATATGTTCTGGCGATCATCATGCTCATCGGCCGTATCGGCACCAACACGGTGGCCACGGCACTCGCGCTGCGCTCACGGCGTCGGTTGTATTCCTACCCGGAAGAAAGGCCCATCATTGGCTAAGAATTCATCCCACTCCGCACCGGTCATGGTGATCGGTCTGGGTCGTTTCGGGTCCGCCACCGCCTTGCAACTGGTGCGACAGGGCAATGAGGTCCTGGGAGTCGAAAGGGACGCCACCCTGGTCCAGAAGATGTCCGGGCAGCTGACGCACGTGGTGGAGGCGGAAGCCACCGATATCGACGCCCTACGTCAGGTGGGCGCCACCGATTTCACCGCAGCGGTCGTGGGTGTGGGCACGTCCATTGAATCGTCCGTGTTGATCACCGCCAACCTGGTGGACCTGGGCATCGACCGGATTTGGGCCAAGGCCATCTCCCCCGCCCACGGCAAGATCTTGGCGCGCATCGGCGCCCATCACGTGATTTTTCCGGAGGCCGACGCCGGCCGCCGCACCGCGCATCTGGTGTCCGGGCGGCTGTTGGACTACATCGAATTCGACGACGACTTCGCGATCGTCAAGATGTACCCGCCCCGTGAGACCCAGGGCTTCACGCTGGGTGAATCGGACATCCGCTCCAAGTACGGCGTGACCGTGGTGGGTGTTAAATCCCCCGGTGAGGACTTCACGTACGCCCGCCCGGAAACCATGGTGACGTCGCGGGACCTGCTGATCGTCTCGGGCCACGTGGACCTCATTGAGCGCTTTGCCGCGCGACCCTAGCCCGGCCGGTCGATCCGACCCGATCCACCGCACCGGCTGGATGACGGGTCTCAGTGCCCGCAGTACTCCTGTTCCATCTCGTCCCCGCGCTCTGCCGAGGCTGCCGCACCGGCGGCGATCACGTCCTTGAGACTGCGTTCGTCAAACGTGTTGAGAGCCTTCTCGGTGGTGCCGCCGGGACTCGTGACGGCTTTGCGCAGGGCGGCGGGATCGGCGTCGTCGGGGCTAAGCAGCACCCCCGCGCCCGCGACCGTCTCCTTGGCCAGCACGCGCGCGACGTCGCTGGGCAGCCCGAGCTCCTCGCCCGCCCGCTGCATGGCCTCGGCCAGGTAGAACACGTACGCGGGCCCGGACCCGGAGACACCGGTGACGGCTCGGACCAGGTGCTCCTCGACCTCGACCACGGTGGCCACGGAGGAGAGCACCTCCTTCACGACGTTGAGTTGGTCCGGGGTGGTGTGGGTTCCGGGGGTCACCGAGATGACGCCGCGGCCCACGCTGGAGGGGATGTTGGGCATGGTGCGCACCACGGGTTGCCCCTGGGGCAGCGCTTTCTCGAGTGCGTCCAGGGTGATGCCGGCCGCCACGGATGCCACCACGGTCCCGGGCTGCAGTACCGGGGCGATCTCGCGCGCAAGGTCCAGGATCGCGTAGGGCTTCACGCCCAGCAGCACGACGTCCGCGTCCTTGACGGCCTCGAGGTTGGCCCTCGCGTTCTCCTCCCCGGACAGCACGGTGACACCGGTGTCCTCGCTCAGGGTCTGAGCCGAGGACGCGGACTTGGTGGTGGCGCGCACGCGTTCGGCGGGCGTACCACCGGCCAGGACTCCGCGCAGGATGGATCCGTTCATGGATCCCGTACCGAGGAAAGACAGGACGAGCTCGCTCATGCGAGTGCTCCTTTCAATGACGAATCTGGGCCTCTCTCGACCGTATCGCGCCGGCGGAGGACTGGAAAATACGCGGCGGAACCGTTCCCGACCAGCCCGGCCCAGGATTGTCAGAGGAACATCAGGCAGCGCCCTGCTCGTTCCCCACCTGGGCTCTTAGGCTGATCCCACCTCAATTGGTGCGAGTGGATATCCAGGAAACGGTCCCCTAGTCCGTTTCCTCCATGTGCCGGCGAGCGAACGCCAAGGATTCGGACAACCAGGCGTCCCGATCGTCGGCATTTTTGGCTTTTCGGGTGGAAACCTCCACACCCACCACTCCCCGCCAGCGGGTGTCGCGCAGGTACTGCAGTGTCTGCGCCACCGGCTGCACTCCGTGCCCGGGCAGCAGGTGCTCATCCGCCATGGTTTCCCCCGAGCCGTCAGTGAGGTGCACGTGGCCCAGGCGGGAGCCCAGTTCCTGCACTGCCGCCAGGGAATCCATGTGTGCGGTGGCCGCGTGGGAGAAGTCCCAGGTGACCCAGTCGTAGTCCTGACCCAGCGGGCTGTAGTGCGGTGAATACACCACTGCCTCGCGGCCCGCCACACGCCACGGGTACATGTTCTCGACCGAGATCTTGATGCCCGTCATCCGGGACACCTCGCGCACACCCTGCACGAAATTGCGCGCGTACTTGGCCTGCCATCGGAACGGCGGGTGCACCACGACCACCTCGGCGCCCACCTGTTCGGTGAGTTTGGCGGCCATTTGAATCTTGGTCCAGGCCTTGCCCCAGACCTGCTGGGTGAACAACAGTGTGGGCGCGTGAATCGTGGAGATGGGCACCTGGTACTCCTGGATGTGATTCAGGAGTTGGTGAGTCAGCTGGCTCATGCGCTCGTGGGTGACGAGCACTTCCACGCTGTCGTAACCCAGGCGGTGAGCGGCGTCGAACGTCTCGGGCACGCCCTTGGGGTAGAGCGAGCTGGTGGACAGCGCCACGTGCGGACGATACGGATCCTCGTTCTGGGACATCACTTGGCCACCAAATTCTTGGGGTTGACGGTGTGGATCGCTGCCCCGGTGGTCAACCGGTCCAGTCGGCGCAGAATGAGCCCTTCGCGCAACGCCCACGGGGAAATACGCAGGGTTCCGATGTCGAGCATATCCATTGCGGTTTCGGCCACGATAGCGCCCGCGAGCACCTGGGCCGCGCGATGTTCGGAGACACCCGGCAGTTGGGCGCGCTCGGAAACGGTCATGGCCTCCATCCGCCGGGTCCACAACCGCAAGTCTTCCGCATGCATGGTGCGCGGTACGTAGGGTCCCTGGGCCGACGGCGCCGCGCCGCAAATGCGCGCCAGTGACCGGAACGTCTTGGACGTCCCCACGACCAGGTCCGGGCGGCCACCCCTCTCGACCTTCTCCACCGCGGGCTTCAACGTGGTGCGCACATGCCTGCGCAACTTCTTCACGTCTGCCGGTGAGGCGGCGTCGCTGCTGCCCAGGAACGTTCGGTACATCCGCCCGGCGCCCAGCGGGACCGAGGTGGCCACGGTGGGTAGGGCGTTGGTGCCCACGGCCATTTCGAACGAGCCACCGCCGATGTCGAAGTCCATGATGCGCCCGACACCCCACCCGAACCAGCGGCGGACGGCGTAAAAGGTGATTGCGGATTCCTGATCGCCGGAGATCTCCGTGAGGGTGACTCCCGACCGGGACTGCACGTGGTCCAGCACATCGGCGCCGTTGGCGGCCTCGCGAATGGCAGATGTGGCAAAGGCCAGCAGGTCCTCGGCGTCGTGGTCCACCGCGAAGTCTCGTGCCTCGATCACGAAGGCCGTCAACAGGTCGCGCCCGTGATCGGTGATCCGCCCCTGCTCGTCCTGGTGTTCCACGAGCCGCAAGGCCATTTTGTGGGACGCGTACGGTTCCGGCTTGGACCCCGGATACACATCCAACAGGAGCAAATGGACCGTGTTGGAGCCAACGTCCAGGACTGAGAGCCGCATGTGGTTCCTTTACTCGACCGCGGGTCGTGGCCCGCGGTGGATTACTTCTTGCTGGCTGATGCCTTGCGGGTGGTCGTGGCCTTGGCCTTGGTCCCCGCCTTGGCCTTACTCGCGGTCTTGGACTTCGGTGCGGTTGTGGACTTCGTGTCGGTCTTGGTGGAGCGGGCGCGCGTGGTCGTCTTCTTGGGGGCGGGGCCCTTGGCGCGCTTCTCGGCCAGCAACTGGGACGCGCGCGCATTGGTCATTTGCTCAATGCTTTCCGCGCGGGGAACTGTCACGTTGGTCTCACCGTCCGTGATGTACGGACCGAAACGACCATCCTTGATCACCATGTGCTTCTCGGTGATGGGGTCCGCGCCCAGATCCGCAAGCGGTGGCTTGGCCGCTTGACGGCCGCGCTGCTTGGGCTGGGAGTAAATGGCCTTGGCCTCCTCCAGAGTGATCGTGAAGATCTGGTCCTCGGAACCGATCGAACGGGAATCCGAGCCCTTTTTCAGGTACGGGCCGTAGCGGCCGTTCTGCACGGTGATGGTCTCACCGTCAGTGTCCGCACCCAGGTCCCGCGGCAGCGACAGCAGCTTGAGGGCGTCCTCCAGGGTCACGTCCTGCAGCCTCATGGACGAGAACAAGGACGCCGTGCGGGGCTTGGGCTTCTCGATCTTCTTGGGCTTGGGGTTGCCGTTCTTGTAGTACTCGGTGGGGATCGCGTCGAGCTCGTCCTGAGTGGGCTCGGGGACGAGCTCCGTCACGTAGGGACCGTAGCGGCCGTCCTTGGCCACGATCATCCGACCGGAATCCGGATCGACCCCCAGCTCCCGGCCGTCCGCCTTGCCGATTTCCATGAGTTCCTGGGCCTTGGCGGCGTCCAGCTCGTCCGGGGCGAGGTCCAGGGGAACATTGGCGCGCACCGGGTCGGTGATCTCCCCGGTCTCCGGGTCGACCGTTCCGGCCACCTCCAAGTACGGCCCGAACTTACCCACGCGCAGGGTGATCTCGTCCGTGATGGGGATCGAGTTCACCGCGCGGGCGTCGATCTCGCCCAAATCCTCCACGATGGGCTTGAGGCCGTGTTCCTTCTGACCGTCTCCGAAGTAGAAACCGGTCAACCACTTGACCCGTTCTTCCTCGCCGCGGGCAATGCGGTCCAGGTCATCTTCGAGCTCGGCCGTGAAGTCGTAGTCCACGTAGTCCGTGAAGTGGTCCTCCAACAACCGAACCACGGAGAAGGCCAGCCACGACGGGATCAGCGCGGATCCACGCACCTGTACGTACCCGCGGTCCATGATCGTGGAGATCGTGGCCGCGTAGGTGGACGGCCGACCGATGCCCAGCTCGTCCAAGGTCTTCACCAGCGAGGCCTCGGTGTAACGGGCCGGCGGGGTGGTGGTGTGACCGTCCGCGCTGACGTCGGTGGCGTCCAGGGCATCGCCCTCGGCCATGACCGGCAGCCGCTTGTCCTCGTCCTTGCCTTTACCCGAGGTGGTTTCGGGATTCTCGTCCTTGCCTTCCTCGTACGCGGCCAGGAAGCCACGGAAGGTGATGACCGTACCGGAAGCCGAGAACTCGGCGTCGGCGCCCGAAAGCTCACCGGCGGCCGAGGATGCCGAGGCACCCAACCTGACCGTTGCGGTCGAACCCTTGGCGTCCTGCATCTGGGACGCGACGGTGCGTTTCCAAATCAATTCGTACAGCTTGTACTCGTCCACCGACAACTGCGAGCGAACCTGCGAGGGGGTGCGGAACGAGTCGCCCGCGGGTCGCACGGCCTCGTGAGCTTCCTGCGCGTTCTTCGACTTGGAGGAGTACACGCGGGGCTTGCCCGGCACGAAGTCCTCGCCGTAGAGCTCCTTGGCCTGGCGGCGGGCGGCATTGATGGCCTGGTCGGACAGTGCCACGGAGTCCGTACGCATGTACGTGATGTAGCCGTTCTCGTACAGCCGCTGCGCCACGCGCATGGTGGTGCGGGAGGTGAAACGCAGCTTACGCGCAGCCTCCTGCTGCAGCGTGGAGGTGGTGAACGGCGCGGCAGGCCGGCGGGTGTAGGGCTTGGTCTCCAGCGATCGAACCGTGAACTCGGCGTCCTGCAGGCCGGCGGCCAGCGCGGTGGCCGCAACCTCATCCAGATGAGCCATGCCACCATCGCGGGCGGACTTGAGTTCGCCGCGATCGGAGAAGTCCCTGCCCGTGGCCACGCGCTGGGAGTTCAGGGACGACAGGCGAGCGGTGAACCCGCGGCCTGCGTCCTGACCCTCGGGACGGGCGAACGTGCCGGTGAGGTCCCAGTAATCGGCGGAGACGAACGCCATGCGCTCGCGTTCACGCTGCACCACCAGGCGGGTGGCCACCGACTGCACGCGGCCGGCGGACAGGCCCGAGGACACCTTGCGCCACAGCACCGGGGAGATTTCGTAGCCGTAGAGCCGGTCCAGGATGCGGCGGGTCTCCTGGGCGTCCACGAGGTCCTTGTCGAGTTCGCGCAGCTGCCCGAACGCACGCTCGATGGCTTCTCGGGTGATTTCCGGAAAGGTCAGTCGGTACACCGGGACCTTGGGCTTGAGCACCTGCATCAGGTGCCAGGCAATGGCTTCGCCTTCGCGATCGCCATCGGTTGCGAGGTAGAGGGCGTCGGCGTCCTTGAGCTTGCGCCGCAGCTCGGTGACCTTTTTCTTCTTGTCCGGGTTGACCACGTAATACGGGTCGAATCCGTGTTCCACGTCCACCGCGAACTTGCCGTACGGGCCCTTTTTCATGTCCGTGGGCAGCTCAGAAGGCTGCGGCAGGTCCCGGATATGACCCATCGAGGATTCGACCTCGTAGGCGTCACCGAGATAACCCGCAATTGTTTTCACCTTGGACGGTGACTCCACAATCAGCAGGCTCTTGCCGGTCTCAGCGTTCTTGGTGGCCTTAGTTGGCACGGTACTCCTCGTCATGACCCGTGGATTCGAACGGGTCTGGTCCTTCCGGTTGGCGGCTGCACGAATGCCCCGTGGTCACCACCGTCTCACACGAAAGGTTTTACCACGCGTTTCGATGCTCAGGCCGGATCGTGATCCGGCTCGGTGGCCATGGTGAACTCTCGCCCGGTGGCCGAGTCAACGTCAATCACCACAAAGTGGTACTTGTACGTGGGTGCCCAGGGCTTCAACGGGAGCTGTTCGGCAGTCTCTCGTTCCGCCTGGGTCTCCAACCGGCGAGCGCGGCCGTGTACCACCACGGAGCGCACATGATCCCCGACCACGTGGTCCACTTCGAAGGCCACCTGGTTGTTGACCACCAGGCTCGCCAGCTTGGTGCCCTGCGCGGTACGGAAATACAGTTTACGGTCCTTCGCCACATAGTTGACCGGGAAGATGTCAACGATGCCTGCGGCTTGCACGGCCAGTCGGCCGAACGGGAGCTCTCCCAGGAGCTCCCACACCGCTGTGCTGTCGAGGGGCAGAATCGGATTGAAGGTTTCGCCAGTGCTCATGCCATCAGTCTTACACTTCCACCAACAGGCCGTGGGTGATGAGCGCCCTAATTTCACGTAATAATTGCTCCGACGGGCCACCCTCCCAACCCAGTAACGACCCCAGGGCCGTCAAGATCTGACGCGCACTGAGTTCCCCGTCGCACACCCCCGCGAAACCTGCGGCCTCGCTGCTGAGTACCACCGTTCGCCGCAGTCCCCCGCCCTGACGCAGCAAGATCAAAGCCGGATCCTCCGCGCCGGGGCGACCGTGACGTTCCTCGGTGACGTCCTGAGCGACGTCGTAATGCTTGTCCTGCCACGCGCCCTGCACGACGACGCCGCTCGCGGCCTCCGCGCGAAACATGACGTCCGTGCGCTGCCACTCCGCAGCCAGGGTCGCCGCAATGGGTTGCTGGATGGGATGGTCGATGTGCTCAAAAATCCTCAGGGTGCCGTGGTCGGGACCGGGATGTTCGGGTTGCGCGAGCCGAACCATGCCGAAACCGACGGCGCCCACACCGCGGGAGGCGAAGTCTGCCAGGTACTCGCGGTAGGCGGCTTCGTAGGCGTCGAGATCGCGCTGCTGCGAGGCATCTCGCAACCAGGTCTCCGCGTATTCGCACACATCTTGGATCTCACGTTGAATGACCCACGCGCCCGTAC
This sequence comes from Kocuria gwangalliensis, assembly GCF_039544365.1. NCBI lineage: Bacteria > Bacillati > Actinomycetota > Actinomycetes > Micrococcales > Micrococcaceae > Kocuria > Kocuria gwangalliensis. Next base: position 106,194 of record NZ_BAABLN010000001.1, read on the forward strand.
CCGGTGCGCACCATTGTTCGACGCGCTCCGACCAAATCTTTTTCGGGTCCGTGTCCGGTGCGTCCGGGATTTCCCAGTTGGCCAGCAGGTGCGCGGATCCGCCGGGTGCCAGCACGGTGGGCAGTGCGGTGATCAGTTCGGACACGAGCCGGTCGCCCGCCTTGCCGCCGTCGCGGTAGGTGAAACGGTCCTCGGCCGTTTCATGACTGCGGCGCGGGGTGATCACGAACGGCGGGTTGGAGACCACCAGGTCGAATGTCCGGCCCGCCACCGGTTCCAGGAGACTGCCGTGCAGCAGTGCAACGCGAGCCTCCAGGTCGAACGGGTCCAGCTCCAGGGCCTGGGCGTTGAGCAGCAGGTTGAACCGCGTGGTGGCCAGCGCGCGGTCCGAGAGGTCCGTGGCCGTGACGTGGCGCGCGTGGGAGAGCAAGTGGAAGGTCTGGATCCCGCACCCGGTTCCCACGTCCAGGGCGGTTTCTACATCCCGCCTTTCCGTCGCGCGGACCAGGGTCAGGGAGGCGCCGCCGATGCCCAGCACGTGATCATGACGCAGCACGCCGGGACGTTGGAAAGCGCCCAGGTCACTGACCACGTACAGCTCGCCGGACACATCCGTGGAATAGGGGCGCAGGTCCACGGAGGCGCGCACGGTTGCGTCAGCACCGTCGTCACCGTCCTCCAGCAGTCCCAGGCGCGCAAGGCCCGAGGAACCCACGGTCGGCAGGGCGGCGTCGACCGCCACCGCGGGCACGGGATCCCCGAGCAGGAACAGCGCGATCACGGTGGCCAGCCGCGGTTGGTCGGCGCCCACGTGGTGGAGTGCCATGCGGGCCGGAACCGGCTGTTCGCGCAGCCACGCGTCCATGGCGCGATCACCGAGCAGGTCGGTGACCCCGTCCACGGTGAAATTGATCTCGGTCAGATCCCGGTGGAGGTCCAGGACCGCCCGGGGTTCCCTCGAGCACGGGGAATCGACCACCGCGCTGAACGGCGCGGCAGCGGCGGGAGAATCAGCCAAGACTCAGTGGCCCAGGCGGAACTTGCGACCGGTGATGCGCGTGGGTGTGATCTCCACGAATTCGAGCTTCTCGGTCTCGAGCCACGGGCGCAGTCCCAACGACTCGACACGCTCGATGTCTTCGGTCTCGGTCAGCATCCGAGCGGTGCCGCGCACCACCACCGAGTGGGCCTCGGAACCGGTGGCGCGATCAATCTCAAGGGTCACACTGGGGTTCAGCTGTAGCTGAAGCACCTTGGCGCCCTTGGCCGAACGGAAGTAGAGGCGCTCACCATCGGTCACGATGTTCAACGGGGTGATGTCGATGTCATCGCCGTCGCGAGTGGCCAACCGGGCAAACCGCGCCTGCTCGAGCAGATCCCAGCTCTGCTGTTCGGACAGTTCCTGGATGGGCGGCTGCTTGGGCTCGTCCTGATCGTCGTGCGCCTTGGCAATGTTCATGGGGTGTCCCTGCTCCGGTGTGCTCATGCCCCCATAATTCCATGCGCGCCGCGGTGAGTGAAGTATGCGTGGTGCCGCGTGCGGGAGAATGGGCCCGTGAGTTCTTCCCAGGACATGGTCAATCTGCTCGGCCGCGGACCGCGACCCGAGCAGGTCCGTCATGTCCGCGAGCTGCCCGCGCGTGCGGCCGAGTACGCGCCGTGGCCCGAGGGAATTCATCCGGACGTCCGTGCGGCGTACGAGCGGTTGGGCATCCACGAGCCCTTCGCCCACCAGGTGGCCGCCATGACCGCACCGCGGCACACGATCGTGGCCACCGGGACCGCCTCGGGAAAGTCGCTGGTTTATCAATCACTGGTTCTCAACGCCGTCCACCGTGGAAAAATCGCCATTGCGTCGCGTCCCGGGCTGCTGCACCACCCCGAGGAAGCCACCGCGCTGTACTTATCGCCCACCAAGGCGCTCGCCGCCGATCAGTTGACGTCGCTACGTTCCCTGGGGTTCGGGGGCGTGCGCGCCGCCACCTACGACGGTGACACCGACACCGGTGAGCGGCGCTGGATCCGCGAACACGCTGACGTGATCCTGTGCAACCCGGACATGCTCCATCACGGGGTGCTGCCCAATCACACCGGGTGGTCGCGGTTCCTCCGGCGGCTGCGCTACGTGATCATCGACGAAGCCCACTCCTATCGGGGGGTGTTCGGCTCTCACGTGGCCGTGCTCATGAAGCGGCTCAAACGGGTTGCAGCCCATTACGGCGCGGAACCGATCTTTATCGGTGCGTCCGCGACGAGCGCGTCGCCGCAGGACTCGTTCGCGCGGCTGATCGGCGTCCCGTGTGCCGAGGTGACCGCCGTGGAACGAGACACCTCTCCCCATGGTTCGCGCACGGTCGTGTTGTGGGAGCCGGAGCAATCACCGGGTGGATCGGACAACAACGCGCCCTCCCGGCGCACCGTGACCGCCGAATCCGCGGACATGCTCACCGATCTGGTGTTGCAGCAGATCCGTACGATCGCGTTCATCCGGTCACGCCGGGGCGCGGAGACCATTGCTCAGACAGCCCGTCGGCAACTTGAAGAGGTTGATCCCTCGCTCGCGCACCGGGTGGCTGCCTATCGCGCGGGTTTCCTCCCCGAGGAACGGCGTGAGCTGGAACAGGCCCTACGGGACGGTCGGCTGCTCGGGGTGGCCAGTACCTCCGCCCTGGAACTGGGCATCGACATCGCCGGGCTCGACGCCGTTCTGGTCGCCGGGTGGCCAGGCACTCGTGCCTCGTTCACTCAGCAGATCGGCCGCGCCGGGCGTGCCGGCCAGCACGCTCTGGCCGCGTTGATCGCCGGAGACGATCCGCTGGACACCTACTTGGTGAATCACCCCGAGGCCATTTTTGACGTGCCCGTGGAGGCCACGGTGTTCGAGGCTTCCAACCCCTACGTGCTGGCACCGCATCTGTGTGCCGCGGCGGCCGAACTCCCCCTGCGGGCCACGGAGCTGCACCTGTTCGGTCCCACAGCGCATGACGTGGTGCACTCGCTGGAGGCGTCGGGACACCTCAGGCGCCGCCCCAGCGGGTGGTTCTGGAGCCGATCCGAGCGCCCGGCCGACATGATTTCCATTCGTTCGGGTGACGGCGGGCCCGTGCAGATCATGGACTCGCAGACCGGTGCCGTACTGGGGACCATGGGTGCACCCCAGTCCCACTACCAGGCGCACCCCGGTGCGGTCTACGTGCACCAGGGCCGCACGTACTTGGTGGAGGATCTGGACCAGGAACTCAACGTGGCGTCCGTGCGGCACGCGTTCCCGGATTTTTATACGGTGGCCCGCGACGTCACCGAGGTTCGGGTGCGCTCCGTGGCCGACACCCAGCGCTGGGGTCCCATCACCATTCACCGCGGCGGGGTGGACGTGACAACCCAGGTGATGGGTTTCCAGCGAAAGCTCACGGCCTCCAATGAGGTGGTGGGTGAAGAACCGTTGGAGCTACCGCCGCGTCAGTTGGCCACAACCGCCACGTGGTTCACCGTGGACCAGCCCCGGTTGGCCGTCATGGGGATCGAGGAGCCGGACATTCCCGGTTCCCTGCACGCGGCCGAACACGCCATGATCGGGTTGCTCCCGCTGCTGGCCTCGTGCGACCGCTGGGACGTGGGAGGCCTGTCCACGGCCCTGCACGCGGACACCGAATTACCCACCATTTTCGTCCACGACGGCCACCCCGGTGGAGCGGGCTTCGCCGAGCGCGGCTATGACATGTTCCACCGCTGGATCACGGCCACCCGGGACGCCATTGCCGCGTGCGAATGCGATACCGGCTGCCCCTCCTGCGTGCAGTCCCCCAAGTGCGGAAACCGCAACAATCCGCTGGACAAGGCCGGCGCGCTCAAGTTGTTGAACGGGGTGCTGGGCTTCGCCCCGGATGAGGCGGCTGCGCAATAATGGTGCCGGCGAACAACACGGCTGTGATCACAGGCGCACAGCACCCGGGAACACGCGAAGGGTCACGGTTCTCCCGGCGGCGGGCCCGCGCGTGAGACACCCACGGCCGGGCCGAGTGGCTCCAGCGGACCGAATAACGCAATGCTCGTGCGGACATCCACCGTGGTTTGTTCCCGCGTGACCAGCTCGCAGTGATCCATGACGGCACCGTTTTCCGCAGCCACGGCACGTGCCACATCGCATGGCACGCCACTGGCCAACCCGCGGGCCGTGTCGGCCGCCGCCAAGGCCGCGAGGTCCGCGGCTTTGGCGGCACGGTGCATCGAGATACCGGCCTGACCCAGCAGCAGGATCACGATCAGCAATGCGCACATGAGCACGGCAATACTCATGCCGTGAACGGTTCCCGAACCTTCGTCCGGGTGACCGTCCGCAACAGACCCACCGAGCACGGGTCCAGAAAGATCCGGGTCGACCGAATGATGGCTAGGGGCCCACATCTGCGTTCCTCGCTCCTTCGGTCACGGCCATGGCGTCCGCCTGTAACGTCCAGTCACTCCATGTGCCCAGGATCCCGGGCGCGGGTCCACTGACGGTCACGGTCACACGGTCCGGCCCGGCAGCCACGGTCACCGCGGAATCTTCGCCGGCGATCTCACGCGCCCTGTCCTGGGCCACGGCCACGGTTTCGCCACGAGCGGCCGCCCGCGCGGAGGCCCGAGCCGCCTCTTCGAAACGGACCAGTGTCATCCCCGCCGCGGCGGCGGCCAACATGACCGCGAGGAGGAGCACGAGAGCGGGCATGACGACCGCGGTTTCCACGGTAACCGCTCCCCTTTCCCGCTGCTCCGGGGTTCCGTGTCCGGGCCGGCAGCCAGATAACGGGCTTGCGGGCGCACTGTGCTGTGGTCTCATATCGGTACCTTTCCGAGACTTCACGTGGGCCCGTGGGGCGCGCCTCATGGTCGAGGCGCGCCCCACGGGGGCGTCCCATCGGATTACACCGACAGCGCCTTCTGGATGATGCCGAGCAGCAGTCCCGAGACAGAGTCCGAGGACAGCACGGCCGCCATCACACCGCCGAAGGCAGCGGCGGCCAGGACGATCACCGCGTACTCCGCGGTGGACGCCCCGAGGTCGGGGTGATCCGCGCCCAGGGCAAGGTCCGTGCCGGGTGGTTCCAGGACGGCGTCGGGCGCAATGGTTGTCGGTGCGGCGGGGGTGGACGTGGCAGCAATGTTGGTGGACATGGGGTTCTCCTGTGACTCAAAGGTGTGTGGTGGTGGCTGAACGAACGTGTGGTCGCCGGCCCCGGGCGGCGCGCGGTCGCGGATCATGATCCGAACACCTTGGGCAACAGGCTCATGAGCACGGGCAGCACGCCCCAGCACATGAAGGCGGGCAAGCAACACAATCCCAGCGGCAGGACCAGCCGAACCGACAGGGCCTCCGCGGCACGTTCTGCCCGGCGGAACTGGGCGCGCCGCACCTGCTCGGCCTGACCTCGCAGGACCGATGCCGACGCCGCCCCGGACGTAGCCGTGAATTCGAGCGCATCGCGGTAATCCAGTAACGCTCGAGGCAACCGGTTACCCGAGGACCACGCGGTGTCCCAGTCCAGCCCCAACCGAAGCGCAGCGGCGACCCTCTGCAGTTGCGGGTACCCGGAGCCCGCGGTGCTGTGGGCCAGGATCGACACGGCCTCTGCCAGGGGTAGCCCGGCATCCAGTTGCGTGGCGGTGAGCTCCACCAGTGTCGCCGCCGGGAGCCCGGGAGTATTGCTCGGTAAGGGTGCCGCAGCGGCGTCGTCGAACGTGCCCGCTCGTGAGGCGGCAGCCCCGACCAAGGAAGGCCCCACCGAGCGTGGCGAGGACCAGACGAAAAACGCCGCGGCTAGCAAAAGGCCCGCGCTGAGAGCACCCATCATGGCCCGTCCACCCCCTCGGCATGGCGCATGAGCTGACGGGTCCACAACCGACCGGCAACGGTCAGCACGGCTCCCGCGACGAGAGCTATCCGTCCCCACGGTGTGGTGATCAGAGTGGTGATCGGGTCGGTTCCCATGAGCATGCCGAGCCCGAGGGCGAGTACCGGTAGCCAGGCCAGCACTCGGACCGTGGCACGGGGACCGGCGAGTGCGCTCTCCCGCGCTGCCTGGGCGTCGATCTGGGACTCCACGGAGTCGGCCAAACCGTGGAGGGTCTTGGACAGTGAGGCGCCGGATCGTTCGGAAATCTCCCAGCATGCGGCGAGCTGCACGCTGGCGGAGCGGGCCCAACGGGCCAGTTCATGGTCGGATACGTCCGGCGCGGTGTGGGCCACGCGACCCAGCGTGACCGATACCGGAACGCCGAGTTCCGATGCTGCGTGAACCTCGCCGCACAGCCGGTCGATCCATCCCGCAGTGGGATTGGCGTGCGGCTGAGCGGTTGTGCGGGAAGCATGAGAGAACACGAGGGACGGGCTGCGGCCGGCATGAAGTAAAGCCGCCAGCCGCCGGATCAACGTGACCCATTGGGCTGCTTCGGCCGCGCGGTCTCGACGCCACCGCCGGGTTACGAAAGACCTCAAGGCCGGAGGTGCTCCCCCGCGTGCTTTGTCATCGCTTCTCGCGGCCGCGGCACCGCGGTTGACGAGCATGCCTCTTCCGGTCCCACCGGCCCAGATCAGACCGGCTGCGGCAACCAGGGTTCCCGCGGACAGCGCAAAAATCATGACGCACCCCTCGGGCTCGCAGCGGCCGTATGTGCAGCTTCGGGTGCGCTCACGAGGGTTGTGGCGCGTGACAACAACTGCGCCACACGTGGCCATCCCGGGCCCTTGACCGGTTCTCCATCGACGCAGGCCAGGGCGGTCTGGGTGCTGAGTCGCCCGCTCGACAGTTCGAGCGTGCACAGGGTCTCCAGTCGCCGCCCGTGGGCTCCCCTGCTGACATGGGCAATCAGATCGAGGGCGCTGAACGCCTGCAGGTCAACGGCCTCTCGGCTCATACCCGCCAAAGATCCCAGTGCAGCCAATCGAGCAGGGACCGCCTGCGCCGAGTTCGCGTGCACGGTCCCGGCACCGGCGTGACCGGTGTTCAGCGCCGTGAGGAGCTCACGTACTTCGGCACCGCGGCATTCCCCGACCACCAAGCGGTCCGGGCGCATGCGTAGGGCCTGCCGCACCAGCTCCGCCAGGTCGACGGCGCCGCTGTTTTCCACGTTGTCGTGGCGGGCCTGCAACCCCACCACGTGAGGATGATCGGGATCGAGCTCGGCGGCGTCCTCAATGAGCACCAGCCGTTCCGACGGGCGGCTCTGGGACAGCAGCGCGGAGAGCACCGTGGTTTTCCCGGATCCCGTGGCTCCGCTGATCATGAGGTTGGCCCCGGCTCTAATGGCCGAGCACAGCACGTCCGCCATGAACGGGTGGATGGCGCCGCAGAGCACCAGGTCGGACAGGGACAACCGCTGAGGTGCACGGAATCTGATGGACAACAATGTGCCAGTCGTGGAGACCGGTGGGATCACCGCATGAACGCGGAGCCCGGTGGCGGTCTGAACGTCCACGCACGGGTTGGCGTCGTCGAGCCGGCGCCCCGCGGCCGTGATGAGACGCACCGCGAGGGCCCGGACGTCAGCCTCCACAGTGAAGGGCGAGGGGACCCGTTCCACACCCCCGAGGGTCTCGATGAAGACGTTCTCGTGTCCGTTGACGTACACGTCGCTGAGACCCGTGGTGGGTAGGAGCGGTTCCAACGGACCGAGCCCGGTGAGTTCGGCCCTGATGTGTTGCACGGCCCTAATGGATCCCACCGCGCCCAGCACCCGTCCGGTGTCCTGGATGGCGCGGGCAATCCGCGCGTCGGTGAGGGCACCACCTTCCTGCAGCAAGCGGTTACGGACGTCTTCCAGGAATCGGGTATCCAGTTCCGTGCCGTTCATGAGCCCACCGCCAGCCTCCGGGCGATGGCGCGCACGGCTTTGGCGTGCTTGGAGCGTTGGCCCCGCTGCAGCGCGGCACCGTTGTCCAGCTCTTGCGGCAGGCGAGGGTCGAAACTCAGGGACCCGGCACATCCGGCTCCGCTGGCCGATTCCACCAGAGCGGCATCCACGTCCGCCACGTTGAGCCCGGTCAGGACCGTCATCACGGGAATGTCACCGCAGCGCTGAACCGCCAGCGTGGCCGCCAACACTCCCCTGACGGTGCGCGGTGTGAGCACCAGCACGGTGGAGCACCAGCGAGCTTGTTCCTCGAGACGGTCCGCTTTCAGGTCAACGACCAGATAGCTCGCCGCACTTCTCAGCGCATAAATCACGGTGCCCACTGGAACCGTGGTGGCGTGGGTGCCCTGGCGATCCCAGGAGAGGTAACGCAGGGGTCCCGTGCTCGGCAGCGCGGCCCACAGTTGGTCCGCAGCCACCGTGCCGGAGAACTGATGCAGTTCTGGCCACCGCAACCCTTCCTCCGACTCGGTGCCCAGCACCAGGTCCAGACCCGCCGCACCGGGATCCGCATCAACCACCGCCGTGGGCGCACCGGTCCCCGAGAATTCCTGGGCGAGCCAACACGCAAACGTTGACGCCCCCACCCCACCGGCGGCACCAACCACACCGATGACGCGTCCGAGGTCAACCGCGTCCGCATTGTGATCGGGGCGGGAGAGCATCTCCGCGAGCCACTCCGCGGCGTCGGGGAGGACAACCACGGCGCTGGCCGCGCTGCGCGCCGCGAGCTCCCAGGCTGCCTGTTGCGAGGACAGCGCGACAATGATCGCCCCGCTGGGTACCCGTTCCACCGCCGACGCCGCGTCGACCAGTAACGTGTCCGCATCCTTGGTGTCCACGAAAGTATCCGCGACCACCAACTCAACACGACAGCTCACGCACACGGCCTCGACGGATTCCACGAGCTGCGGATCCGCGCTCAGAAGGTGGATCGTCCTGGTCAGGCCAGACACCGGTTCACCGGAGCCGCGACGATCGACGGCCGCACGGTTGATGACGGTGCGCTGAGCTCTGCGCGTCCGCGGAATCACCGCCGCGTTCGGGGAGCTGTGTGGTGAAGGGGTCATGCCCTTACGGTCGCCGGATCACCCGTTCAGTGGACCATCCGGGCTCTCAATTGTGGAGTCGGACCCACCCCTCCACGGCATGACTCGAGCCTGTGCAGTGGCATCACCGCGAGCTATGACCCTCGCGGGGTGGCTGACCATGAGTCGGACAGGCCCCATGAACGGTCAGCACTGGAGGTTTCCTGGTCACCACCACGCGCGCGTCGTCTCGGTGGGCCCGTCCAATTCGGTGAGGCCGGCGTCGATAACGGCAACCGGCCGGGTGACGGCGGCCCACTCATCTTGACTCGGGTGGTCCACGCGCACACGGAACTCATCCTCCCGCCACCGCTCTTGGTCGGCATCCGACATGGTCTCCCACGCCAATTGCGCGGCGTGGGCGCACTGGGCCGCGAGCTTGCCGCTGGTCATCTCCAGTCCCGGCCGCACCTCCACGGTGACCATGGCGTCGTTCGAGTGCGAGACGCCGTCGTCGGGAAAAGAGGTGCCCGAGACTTGGAGTTTGTTCAGTTCCTTGGGCAGCGGTTTAACCCGGCCCGGCACGAAGGCGCGCACGGCGGCGTCGCCGGATTCACCGGCACCTGCCTGGGTGACCGTCACGCCGGGCAGCTCCTGGACGTCGGCCCACCGCTTGCCGTCCGCGCGCCGCACCAACTTGCGAATGCGCGCGTCCCGCCAGTACTTCACGGCCGGGTACCAGGGCCCGTTCGGCGCGGATCGCGGGTCGGCGAGCAGGCCGACGACGGCGCGCGCGGCGGCTTCTGCCACGTCCACCTGGCGCGCGGGAGACTGCCGATCCCGGTGCACCACCAACTGCATGGCCCAGGGGATGTCGTGATCATCGGGAATCTGCTCGGACATCTTTCTACTGTGCCACGCGGGATCCGTACTCCCCACAATCGGGGTTCTGCTATGCCTGTCAGGGATCACCCGTAGCCTGAATCCATGAACGTTGACGTTGTGGCCGGACTCCGCAGTACCTTCCGTACCGGGCGGACCCGTTGCCTGGAATGGCGCCGTGACCAACTCAACGCGCTGGAAGCCATGCTGCTCAACCACCGCGAGCACTGGCAGATCGCGTTGGGACAGGACCTGGGCAAGTCCCCGTTCGAGGCCACGATGACCGAAATCTATCCGGTGATCACCGAACTCAAACACACCCGCCGAAACCTCAAGAAGTGGCACAAGGATCAGCCGGTCCGCACTCCCCAGCAGTTCTTCCCGGGCCGTTCGTGGGTGCGCTATGACCCGCTGGGCGTGGTCGTCATCATTTCCCCCTGGAACTACCCGCTGCAATTGCAGCTCTCCCCGTTGATCGGTGCCCTGGCCGCGGGTAACTGCGTGATCATCAAGCCCAGTGAGATCAGTTCCGCCGTGGAACAACTTTTTGCCGAGTTGGCCCCGCGCTACTTCGATCCGGAAGCCGTCGCGGTGGTCACGGGCCCGGCCGACGCCGCCACCGCCCTCATTGACGCCCGTCCCGATCACGTGTTCTTCACCGGTTCCACCCGCACCGGCACCGCCGTGGCCGAGCGAGCGGCCCGCCAGCTCGTTCCCGTGACGCTCGAGCTGGGTGGGAAGTCCCCAACCTATGTTCACCACGACGTGGACCTGAAGGCCACTGCCCGTCGGATCACGTGGGGCAAGTTCATCAATGCCGGTCAGACCTGTGTGGCACCGGATCACATTTACGCGCACCAGGACGTTGCGGCTGCACTTGCCGAGGAGATCGCGAATGCAGTGCGGGAGAGCTTCGGTGCGCGGCCGGAAAAATCCGAGGATTTCGGACGCATGATTCACACCGGCGCGGTGGACCGTGTGGGTGCCATGATCCCGCCGGTCGGCTCGGACAATGTTATTTGTGGTGGCCAGGTCGACCGGGAAGATCGCTACGTCGCCCCGACCGTCCTGTATCCCGTGGCCGAATCCGACCCGGCCATGAGCGAGGAAATCTTCGGTCCGGTGCTGCCCATTCTGCCGGTGAGTGGGCCGCAAGACGCTGCGCAACGAATGCTCACCCGGGACACCCCGCTGGCCCTCTACATCTTTGCGACGGACACGTCAGTACGGAACTACATCATGGCCGAGGTCCCGTCCGGTGGTGTGAGCATCGGCATCCCGGTCGCGCATGTGGGCAGCCCCCACCTGCCCTTCGGCGGTAAGGGCGCCAGCGGCCAGGGGAAATATCACGGCAAGTGGTCACGAGACACGTTCACCCACCAGCGCGCGGTGCTCTCCAAACCGCTGAAACCGGAAACAATGGGTGTCATCTATCCGCCCATCCACGGTGCGGTGAAGTCCGTTCTGGACCGTGCGCTGTCGCCCGTGGGGGACAAGAAGCGGCGCGCTCCAGGGTCGTAAAATGCGGCCACGAACCAGCCCGCGGCTTTCTTCCTGCGCGGGATCAACGTGGGAGTCAACAACAGGGTGGCCGCAGAGTTCGTGAGGGTCTTGTCAGCCGCTACGGAATCCGAATTCGGCGTCAGGGGTCCGGTCACAGCATGTCGGTGCCCCGCGCGATAATGAGCGCATGCACATAGTGGTGGCTCCCGCGGAAACCGGGACCGGAGGCTGGACCCTGCAGGTGGTCACGGCCAACGGTCAACGGGCGGGGCAGCCACTCACGGTCACGGACCAGGAATTCCCGGGCGTCGTTGCCAAGCGAGAGGCCGCCGCGCTGGAAGCGGACGTGCAGCCGCCGGTCTGGACCTGGATGGATACGTCCGTACCGGCCGCACTGCTCTGCGAAGCTGACGTGTGGGCCACCAAGTGCCGGGACCTGGGGCTCTGCGCGACCATCCTGGCCACCGCGTCCACCGCCCCCGGATCCGGTGCCCCGAACACCGACTCCGGCGAGCCCCAGCCCATGCACTACATCCCGGTGATCAACCCAGCGGATCCTCGTCATGTTCCCGGGCCGCGCCCGCGACCGGTGGATGACTCGCAATCGTCCCTGTTCGCCATGGCCACGGACCGTGGCCCCGGCCTCGACGAGTTGGTCGCGGAGCTGGCCGAACAGATCCGCGCCGTGAGCACCGCTCGCAACCACAAACGGCTGGATACGCTGCTGAGCCTCGAATCCCAGGGCGCACTGGTCGCGGCCACCATGCGACATCAGGGGATCCCGTGGAACCCGGACATCCACGAGCAGATCCTCGTTGCCGCCATGGGTTCGCGCCCCAAGGAGGGTGAGCGTCCCGCCCGCATGCAAGAACTGGCCGAAGACATCCGCCGGGTTCTGGCCGCCCCCAGGCTGAATCCCGATTCCCCGAATGAGCTCCTCAAGGCCCTGCGCACCGCGGGCGTTGACGTTGAATCCACCCGCGCCTGGGTGCTCAAGGACTGGACAATGGTCGCGGGCCAACCCGATCCGCACCGGGTCGAACTCGTGGGCCCGGTGCTCGAATACAAGAAACTGTCCCGGATTTTCTCCGCGACCGGCTGGCACTGGCTCGACACCTGGGTCGACAACGGCCGTTTCCACCCCGAGTACGTGGTGGGCGGTGTGGTCACCGGCCGCTGGGCCGCTCGCGGCGGCGGAGCACTGCAGATCCCCAAGTTCATTCGTGACGCCGTCCGGGCCGATCCCGGCCGCACCTTGGTCGTCGCGGACGCCGCTCAATTGGAGCCTCGCGTGCTCGCCATCCTGGCCCGCGACGATGCGCTGGCCCAGGCCTCACGGGACCGGGACCTCTACGAGTCCATTGCCCAACAGGGCCGGGAACGGGGATCGGAGTTGAAGGAAAGGCCTCACGTCAAGGTCGCGCTACTGGGCGCCATGTACGGCGCTACTCAGGGGGCGGCGGGCCGGTTCATGCCGCACCTCACCCGCATGTTCCCCCGGGCCGTGGGATATGTGGAACACGCCGCTCGCGTGGGCGAACGGGGAGAGCAGGTCTGTACCTATCTCGGGCGCTGGTCGCCCTTGCCGGATCCGGAGTGGTTCGAGATTCAGCGCGCCACGGACACCGCCGCCGGCGAGCGCCGCGCGGCCCAAGCGGCTCGGACCCACGGGCGGTTCTCCCGCAACTTTGTGGTGCAGGGGTCGGCCGCGGAGTGGGCTCTGGCCTGGCTGGGTCACATCCGGCAAGGGCTGCACCGTCAAGGATTGGACGCCCACCTGGTCTTTTTCCTGCATGACGAGGTCATGGTGCATTGCACCCAGGAACAGTCCGAGCACGTCAAGCGGGTAGTCCTGGATGCCGCCGAGCAGGCGGTGCGTACCGTGTTCGGCCGGGTGCCGGTCGAGGTTCCGGTGGCGACCAGCGTGGTCACCAGCTACGCGGACGCCAAGTAGGACGCCAAGTAAACCGTCCCCCGGCACGCCGATTCCGCATAGCTCGTCATCACATGGGCGCCGGGCGTTCGTCGTTGTGGTCCCATTCGACCGACCAATCCAGCCATTCCAGGATGCGATCGATCACGATGCCCGTGAATCCCCACACGGTAACGGTTTCCCCGGTCTCGTTCACGCGAACGTCGAACGCCGGTGATTTGTAGGTCTCGTTCCCGCGGGTCACGGTCGCGTAGTAACGGTGGGCCGGGTTGATCAGATCAAGCACGGGAACCCGGAAAACGAGTGAGGACTCCGCGTGATCGACCACGTCCACCTCGGACTGGCTCTGCCACCACCCGATGACCGGGGTGACCATGTGATTACTGATCGGCAGCGGCACGGGGTTGAGGGTTCCGAGCACTTCCACGCCCTGGGGATCCAGCCCGGTTTCCTCGTGGGCCTCGCGCAGCGCACCGCGCACGTGCGGTGCGCTCACCTCACCGCCGGGCACGGTCATGACTTCACCGACGTCACCGTCGGGCGGGTCCAACCGGCCGCCCGGGAAAGCTACCTGCCCGGGGTGTGAGCGGAGGGTGGCCGAGCGCTGCACGAGCAGCACGTCCAGGTCCCGGCCGGGGCCTTCACCGTGCTCGTGGTATCGGGAGGGAATCTCGTCCAGAGCACCGAACAGGATCAACACCGCGGATTGCCGGTAGTCGTCGGTGAGCTTTCCGATCCGCCAGGGCTCGCGGTCCTCCATGTACACCGTGTGCCCCTCTTGGGCCAGCGTCAACAACTGCTCGCGAGCATGCACGGAGCCGGGCGAGGTGGGTTTCATGGTTATCCTTTCGCGGTTCACGCGCTGAGCATGTGCCCCTGGGCCCGCAGCTCGCGTCGCGTGGCCCCGTTCATGTACCGGTCCAGCAGTTGCTCACGGCCGGGTTTCAATTCGTAGGCCAGCAGCTTGCGCGCCACCTGCGGGTCCGTGGGTCCTGCACCGTACGAGGGGCACAGGTCAGCGATCGGGCACACTCCGCACGCCGGTTTCCGGGAGTGACAGATGCGCCGCCCGTGATAGATCAGCTGATGAGACAGTTCGGTCCACACCGTGGCCGGGAACAGGGCGGTGACATCTCTTTCGACCTTGACCGGGTCCTCCTGGGTGCTCCAGCCGAGTCTGCGCGCAAGGCGTCCGAAGTGCGTGTCAACGGTGACACCGGGTACCCCGAACGCGTTGCCCAGCACCACGTTGGCGGTCTTGCGCCCCACGCCCGGCAGCGTGACCAGGTCCTTAAGTTTCCCGGGCACCGCGCCGTCGTATTCGTCCACCACCCGGTTGGCAAGTGCTTGGATGGACCGCGCCTTGGAGCGGTAGAAGCCCAGTGGCCGCACGATCTCCTGCACCGATTCGGACTCGGCCTCGGCCAGCTCTCGGGGTCCGGGGTAGGTCGCAAACAGAATGGGCGTCACCGAGTTCACGCGCACGTCGGTGGTCTGCGCGGACAGCACCGTGGCCACGAGAAGTTGCCAGGCGTCGTCAAAATCCAGTTCGGCCACCGCGTACGGGTAGGTTTCGGCGAGAATCCGCTGGATTTTCCGTGCGCGGCGGGTCACGGACAACGGGCTTTCCTCCCCCGCCCGACGACGCCGCGCGGCCGCCTTGGCCGCCTCATCCGGGGACACGTAACGGATGTGCTCGGCGGCTGCGGGGTTGTCCATAGTCTCGATCATGCTGGGCCGGGCACCCCGGGTCAAACCCGTTCGGCGACCCCGGGGGGTCACACGATGACTTGATATTTCGCGCCCGCGATTCGGTTGGATGTGGCACCGAAATGTCTACTACGCTGGACTTAAATGTGAACTGCGCCACGCAGGGAGTACTTGCGCGGCCAATGGCCATGAAGCAACACACTAAGGAGCGCCATGTCTCAGGACTCGAACTCAACAAAGCAGCGCACGTACGCGCCCAGTCAGGAATTTGCCTCGCAGGCCAACGCCACCGCGGACCTGTACACGCAGGCCGAGGAGCAGGGTGAGGAGTTCTGGGCGAACCAGGCCCGCGATCTGTTGAGCTGGTCCACCCCGTTCAACTCCGTCCTGGACTGGTCCAACCCGCCGTTCGCCAAGTGGTTCGAGGACGGCAAACTCAACGCGGCGTACAACGCCGTGGACCGTCATGTGGAGGCCGGCAACGGTGACCGCGTGGCGTTGCACTTCGAGGGTGAGCCCGGGGACAGCAAGTCCTACACCTATTCGGAACTCAAGGATGAGGTGTCCAAGGCCGCGAATGCCATGGAGTCCCTGGGGGTGTCCAAGGGCGACCGCGTGGCCGTGTACATGCCCATGATCGCCGAGGCCGTGATCACCATGCTGGCCTGCGCCCGCATCGGAGCAATCCATTCCGTGGTCTTCGGCGGTTTCTCCGCGGACGCGCTGCGTTCGCGCATTGACGACGGCGAGGCCAAGCTCGTGGTCACCGCGGACGGTTCCTACCGGCGCGGCAAGCCCACCCAGCTCAAACCCGCCGTGGACGAGGCCCTGTCCAAGGGCGGCAAAAGCGTCAAGCACGTGCTGGTGGTCAAGCGCAACGGTAGCGATGTCCCCTTCGAGAACGGTCGCGACGTGTGGTGGCACGAAGCTCTCGAGGCCGCGAGCACGGAACACACCCCGTCCGAACAGGGCGCCGAGGATCCCCTGTTCATCCTTTACACCTCCGGCACCACCGGTAAGCCCAAGGGCATCCTGCACACCACCGGTGGCTACCTCACGCAGGCCGCGTACACCCACAAGAACGTGTTCGACCTCAAGCCCGAAACGGACGTCTACTGGTGCACCGCTGACGTCGGATGGGTCACCGGGCACACCTACATCGCTTACGGCCCGCTGCTCAACGGCGCGACCCAGGTGATTTACGAGGGCACCCCGGACTCCCCGCACCGCGGCCGGTTCTGGGAGATCGTGCAGAAGTACGGCGTGACCATCCTGTACACCTCCCCCACCGCCATTCGCACCATGATGAAGTGGGGCGAGGAGATTCCCGCCGAGTTCGACCTGAGCTCGCTGCGCTTGTTGGGCACCGTCGGCGAGGCCATCAACCCGGAGGCCTGGACCTGGTTCCGCAAGTACATCGGCGCCGAGAAGTGCCCCATCGTGGACACCTGGTGGCAGACCGAGACCGGCGCCATCATGATCTCCCCGCTCCCGGGCGTCACCGAGACCAAGCCGGGTTCCGCGCAGATCCCGCTGCCCGGTATCGCCGTGGACGTCGTGGACGACGCCGGTACGTCCCTGCCGAACGAGACCGACGGCTTCCTGGTGGTCCGCAAACCATGGCCGTCCATGCTGCGCACCATCTGGGGCGACGACGATCGATTCGTCAACACCTACTGGGCCCAGTTCGGCGACAAGTACTTCGCCGGCGACGGCGCCAAGCGCGATGCGGACGGGGATGTCTGGATCCTGGGCCGCGTGGACGATGTGATGAACGTGTCCGGCCACCGCCTGTCCACCCCGGAAATCGAGTCCGCACTGGTTTCGCACCCGTCCGTGGCGGAGGCCGCGGTGGTCGGGGCCGCGGATGAAACCACCGGCCAGGCCGTGTTCGCGTTCGTGATCCTCTCCGATCACGCGACCACCGAGGCTCGGGATGAAACCGAGCTCTCCGAGGAGATCCGCGCGCACGTGGGCAAGGAGATCTCCCCGATCGCCAAACCCAAGAAGGTCCTGATCGTTCCGGAGCTGCCCAAGACCCGTTCCGGCAAGATCATGCGTCGTCTGCTCAAGGACGTCGCCGAGGATCGCCCCGTGGGCGATGTCTCCACCCTGGCGGATCAGACGGTCATGCAGCAGATCGTGGATTCGCTCGGCACCAAGTAGCCGGTCGCTCACGCCGACCGACGACGCCGCTCGGTGGCCTTTCGCTTGAATTGGCCACCGAGCGGCGTCGTCGTCGTGAAGTCGTGTTGAATGGAGCCATGAGCGAGCTCCCGATTTTCGTCCTGAACGGCCCCAATCTGAACACCCTCGGAACGCGCAAGCCCGAGATCTACGGGCACACCACGCTGAGCGATGTGGAGGCCAACGTGCGGGCGAAAGCCTCAGAATTCGGGTTGGACGTGGTGTTCGAACAATCCAACTACGAGGGCCAGATCGTCGAATGGATCCACCGGGCACGCACCGAGGCCTGCGGGATCGTGATCAACCCCGCGGCTCTGACCCACTATTCGATCGCCATCCACGACGCATTGGAGATGTGTGAAATCCCCATTGTGGAGGTCCACATCTCCAATGTGCACCGCCGGGAATCCTTCCGACACGTCTCGTACGTGTCCCCGCAGGCCACGGCCGTGATCGCCGGGGCCGGCGTGCTCGGCTACGAGCTGGGTGTTCAGGTCGTGGCCCACGAAATGGCGAAGTAGTCGGTCAGCGCCTCGCTCGTGACATCAGGAGAGCACGCATTCGCCGGTGGAAGCCGGCGCGGTTGACCCGCCGGTGGCTTCAAGGATGTCGGTGACCTGTTCCATGGGGATCGCGTAACCGGCTTCGCCCTCCACTGCCTTGGCGAAGATCACGCCCACCACGTTGCCGTTGGCGTCCAACATCGGTCCGCCGGAGTTGCCCTGTTCCACGCGACCGGCAATCTGGATGATGCTACGCGACAGGGTCTCGCCGGTGGTCACGTTCTGGACGGGCGCAACCGCTTCACCCTGGATCGTGGCCGGACGCACCGTGTATGGGCCGCCCAGGGGGTAGCCCGCGAACGAGACCTGCTGGCCGCGTGCCACGGAGTTACTCAACGACAAGGGGGCCTCCGGTAGATCCGGGGCGTAGAGCACGGCGAGGTCCGCGGCGTCGTCGTACTGGACGGCCTGAGCTTGGTAGACGCGACCGTCACGGGTCTGAACCACGGGCTGATCGACACCGGCCACCACGTGGGCGTTGGTGACAACCAAGCCGGAAGCGGCCACGAAACCGGAACCCGTCTGGTTCTGGGCGCACTGATCGGCGGTGCCATAGACCTGCACGACCGACTGGCCCGCGGCTTCGACAGCGCTGGAATCCGAGGTCTGCTCGGGCTCGGGGGCATCCTCGACCGGGAATAGCAAGGAGTCGAGCTGACGGATCCCCTGTGACCCGCTGACCGTATCCCGGGTGTGGGTCATCGCCTCTCGCACCGGTTCCGGGGTGTATTTCTCAATGGTGCGCAACACCGAGGAGCCCGCCACCTGTTGAGACAGCGAGGGGATACCCAACTGGCCCACCAAGGAACCGAGCAGGGCCAACACGATGGCCGCGACCACAACGTTCAGGACCCCACCGCCAATGCGGTCCAACACCCCCAAACCGGTCTTTTCGGTCAGGCGTGCCAAGAAGTTTCCGACCACGCCACCCAGCAGCTGCCCGAGGACCAGTAAGCCCAACACGGTGACGAGCACAAACGGAATGCGCAGTTCGGAACCGACCTGCGCCGAGATCCACGGCCCCGCCCAGAACGCGGCCACCGCGCCGAGTACGAAACCCACCAGCGAGGCGAGGGAACGGAAGAAACCCCTGGACAGCCCAGCGATCAAGTATCCCACCAACACCATCACCAGGATGATGTCCAGCAGGTTGAGGGCCAGGTCCATGAACGTCCTTCTTCGTCGCGCCGCAGACCGCGGGCGGTCAACAAGTAGTTAGTGAGCTTAGGGGTCAGGTCTGAGAAAACAGTGAACTCGGACCGTGCGTTACGCTAATCACAGACCGACATAAAACCGTCATACGATGCGTTCACACTCAGCGCAAGCGCTTGTCAGCCCCGTGAAGTGTGAAACTCGTTACGATGGTGACAAATAGCGCTCTCGATCGGCGCACCCCCAACTGTTGAGGAGAACCACCTTGGATACCGACGTCCTCCGCCGCGCCCCACTGTTTGCTTCACTGGACGATGAGGCTTTTGCCGCGCTGACCGAGGAGATCACCGAGGTTGACCTCTCCCGCGGCTCCGCCCTGTTCTACGAAGGCGACCCCGGGGATCAGCTGTACTTCATCGTGTCCGGCAAGATCAAGCTGGGCCGCACCGCCAGCGACGGCCGCGAGAACCTGGTGGCCATCATGGGCCCCGGCGAGATCTTCGGCGAGATGGCCCTGTTCGACCCGAGCCCCCGGTCGACCTCCGCCACCGCGGTGTCCGAGACCCGCCTGGCCGGCCTCAAGCATGAGAACCTGCGCAAGGTCATCACCCGCTCCCCCGAGGTCTCGGCCCAGTTGCTGCAGGCCCTGGCCCGCCGCCTGCGTCGCACCAATGAAAACTTGGCCGACCTGGTCTTCTCCGATGTTCCCGGCCGCGTGGCCAAGGCCCTGCTGGATCTCGCGGACCGCTTCGGCCGCCCCGCCACGGACGGCATCCTGGTGGCTCACGAGCTCACCCAGGAAGAGCTGGCCCAGCTCGTGGGCGCCTCCCGCGAAACCGTGAACAAGGCTCTGGCGGAGTTCGTGCAGCGCGGCTGGATCCGCCTGGAAGCTCGCGCCGTGGTCATCCTGGACCTGCAGCGCCTCAAGCAGCGTTCACGCTAAGACTCCGTGCCGGGGTCGCCTCTGACGCGCTGCCCCCACCGACGACGCCGCGGCACCCACTCGGGTGCCGCGGCGTTTCGTCTGCGGCCGTCCCGGTTCGTAAGACGGCCCGTGCGCGGTGGATTCGGTGCTACCTGCCCACGGGAGGCGTCAGCGTGTGAGCATCGGTATCAGCTCTTGAGCACCAGAACCGGGTCTCCGTCACGAACCTCGAGGGACGGGGTCCGGACGGTCAGGTCCCGGCGTGCGCTGAGGAAAGCGATCGCGGAACCCGCCTGCGCAATGAGCTCCAAAATCACCTGGACACCGGGGTTGGCCACTTCACCCAGGTCAAATTCCTGGCGTGAGCCGTGGTGCCCCGCGAAGAGCGCTGGCACCGGCGATTCGCCGGGATTCTCCAGCAGGGTACCCGCGTCCACCCATCCCAGCCAGGCACCCTGACCACGGGGTGTCAGGGGTGCGCAGTGCTGGCCCACGGGAAGCACCGCGGCGAAGTACCGCAGATCCACCCGCTGGTGCACGAAGTCCGAGGTCATCCACCGCGCGAGGGGTCTGAGTAGCTCTGAGCGAAAAACGAACAACCTGTTGGCGAGCACCTCTGCGAAGGAGATGTCCAGTGCGCAGAGCTGCTCACGGGCCAGCATCCAGTCCGCTCCATCGACATTTTCCGCCACGATGTCCCCCTCGGAACCCGCGAAGAGCAACCCCGTTTCCACAAAGGCGCGGCGCGCCGCGGCCACGACCGCGCGACGTGACAGGCCGATGTCTTCCGAGCCGAGCCGTTTGGCCCACTCGGTGGGGCGGGGCCCGGACCACACCAGGGGCTCGTCGTCGCTGGGTTCCAGGAGACCGCCCGGGAAGGACAGCTGCCCCAATGAAGGCCGCTCCGGGCGGTGCAGCATGAGGGCCTCCACACCGCGCTCACCGTCGCGAACCACCACGACGGCGGCCGCGTGCCTGGGGGCCGAGCCGTGGATTCCCACGCCCCGGTCCAGCCAGGCCAACGCGGCCTTCCGGTGCGCCAGCGGAACGTGAAACAGCCGTTCAGAGGATCCGCGAGCGGCTGGGTCAGCTGAACTCGACAATCAGTTCGACCTCCACGGGCGAGTTCAACGGCAGCACGCTCACACCCACCGCCGACCGAGCGTGTCGACCTGCCTCGCCAAAGATGTCCCCCAGGAGGGTCGATGCGCCGTCGATGACTCCGGGCTGACCGTAGAAATCGGGGGCGGAGGCCACGAAACCGGTGACCTTCACCACCCGCACCACGCGGTCCAGGTCTCCGATCTGCGCCTTCACGGCGGCCACGGCGTTCAGTGCGCACCGTGCGGCCAATTCCTGGGCGCGCGCCGGGCTCATGTGATTCTCGCCCTCGGTCTCACTGACCACCCCGGTGGCGGGCAGAGCACCGTCGACGAACGGCAACTGACCGGCTGTGTAGACGTACTTGCCGGAGACCACTGCCGGTGCGTATGCCGCGACGGGCGCGGCGACCTCGGGCAGGGTCAGACCCAGCTCCGCAATGCGGTCATCCAGTGAACTGCTCGTTGTCATGACGGGCCCTTTCGGTGCGGGTCGATCAGTTCTTGGGTCGTTTGAAATAGGCAATGGGATTGGTCTGGACCGGGGCATTGACGTTGGCGGCCGGCACATCCGCGGCCTGGGTGCCCGGCAGGACGGTCACCAGCTCCCAGCCGTCGTCACCCCAATTGTCGAGGATCTGCTTAGTAGCGTGAATCATGATCGGAACGGTTGCGTACTCCCAAGTGGTCATGGTCACCACCCTAGTGCCAGCCCGGGGCGGTGTCCCTTCACCGGTTGCTGATCACCCCCTGTGACTGTGCTCTCCGGTGCGCCCTTGCTTCCAGCCCTGGCTTGTACACTGGCGCAATGGCATCACGCAAGAACTCGGACTCCGAGCCCGCCTCGGTCTTCGGCAATGTTGTGGCTTTCCTCGCCACCGCAGTCGTCGCAGGCATCGTGGCGGCAGGGCTACTCGTACCCCCCGCAGCAGCAGCCGGCATGGCGGCCAACGCATCCATTGGTTGGTTCAAGTCCCTCCCCGATGAAATGGAGATGGGGCCGCTGTCCCGTTCCTCCACGGTGGTTGCTCGCGACGGAACCGAGATTGCTACCTTCTTCGCGCAGAACCGGGAACCGGTTGCGCTGGAGGACATGTCCGAGGACATGCAACACGCCATCCTGGCCATTGAGGACCGTGAGTTCTACGACCACGGTGGTGTCGACGCCGGCGGCATCGTTCGCGCCATGGGTAACAACATCTTGCGCCCCAGCGCCCGCCAGGGCGCCTCCACCATCACCCAGCAGTACGTGAACAATCTGTTGATCGACCAACAGGTGCGCGCCGGTGAACAGGCCAGCACCATTGGCTCGGACAAGGGCGTGGTGGACAAGATCAAGGAGATCAAGCTCGCGCTGTCCATGGAACAAGAAATGTCCAAGGACGAGATCCTGGAGGGCTACCTCAACATTGTGTTGTTCGGTGGTCAGAACTACGGGGTTGAAGCCGCCGCCCAGTACTTCTGGGGGATCCCCGCTTCGCAGCTGAACGTCCAGCAGTCCGCCACTTTGGCCGGCATGGTGCAGTCCCCCAACTACTACAACCCGCAGGTCAACCCGGAGGCCTCCGAGCAGCGCCGCAACCTGGTGTTGGACACCATGGTGCAGACCGGTGCCATCACGCAGCAGGAACATGATCAAGCTGTCGCGGCTCCTCTGGATTTGGACATTCACACCACCAACTCGGGGTGTTCCGCCGCGGCAACCGCTCCCTATTTCTGCGATTACGTGCAGAACGAGGTCCTGCAGTCCGAGGCCTTCGGTGCAACCCCCGATGAGCGTCTGGCCACCCTGCAGCGCGGCGGTCTGACCATTCACACCACTCTGGACATGGACGCTCAGCGTGTCGCGGAGCGCGAAGTCGAGAAGACCCAGCCGCGTGACAACAACCCCGACAACGTCTCCACCGCTCTGGTGTCCTTGGAACCCAAGAACGGTCACATCGCTGCCATGGCCCAGAACACTTCCTACTCCGGTGAAGAGAGTGCCTCGAACACCACCTACAACTTCAACGTGGACACCACCATGGGTGGTGCGGGTGGCTTCCAAGTGGGCTCCACCTACAAGCCGGTCACGCTGGCCCAGTGGATCAACGCCGGCAAGGGCGTGAAGGCGACCATTGACGCGCGTCGTACGAGTTACCCCGCCGACTTCAAGTGGACGGCGTCCTGCCTGCCCGGAGGGGTGAAGTACGAGCCCGGCGAGGACGGAAACGGCCTCTCGTTCCAGAACGCGACGCGTGGCTACGAGCGTCAAATGCAGGTGGACTACGGCCTGTACAACTCGATCAACTCCGCATTGTTCGCGATGGCCGCGGATCTCGACCTGTGCGACATCGGAGAAATGTCCGAGGATCTGGGCATCCACGACGGTAAGACCGGAGAACCGGTCGACACCACGATCTTGTCCTCCCTGCTGGGTGGCTCCGTGGACATCGCTCCCATGACCATGGCCCGCGCGTTCTCCGCCTTCGCCAACGACGGCGTGTTGTGCGAGGTGCGTTCCATGACCAAGGTCGAGGACTTCACCGGGAAAACCTACGAGATTCCCTCGGATAAGTGCGAACGTGCCATCAAGGAAGAAGTGGCCCAGGGCGTGAACTACACCCTGGAGCAAGTCCTGACTCGCGGTTCCGGCTATCAGCGTGACATCGGCCTGTCCGGGGCCTCCGCGGCCAAGACCGGCACGACCGACAATTCCACCCAGACGTGGATGATGGGTTACACCAAGGGCCTGTCCACTGCGTCCTGGGTCGGTAACTACGAGCTCGGCTCGCGGTCATTGAACGGCTTGTCGATCGGTGGCCGAACGGGAGGCACCGGCACCGACTGGGTCGACGGTTCCACGTACGCCGGTGAACAGTGGCAGAACTTCATGAACGAGGTGGCCCGCGATTACGACACGTCCCAGTTCTCGGATCCGCCGTCCAGCGTGCTCTCCACCAATAAATGAGTCCCGTGAGTAACGGTGCCCGCGCAGCCGCGGTACTGACCGCAGGGGTAGCAGCTGCGGGCGCGGGCACCACCGCGTGGGCGGTGTTCGGTGAACGGCGTCGGTTCCAGCTGCGGCAGGAGACGGTGCGGATTCTGCCCGCCGGCTCCAGGCCGCTGCGCATCCTGCACCTTTCGGACCTGCACACGGTTCCCGGCCAAGAAGCCAAGAAGCGCTTTGTCCAGTCACTGGCGGCGTTGCGGCCGGATCTGGTGATCGACACCGGTGACAATCTCTCGCATCTGCGAGCGCTGCCGTACCTGCTGGAAATCCTGGATCCCTTGTTCGAGTTCCCGGGCGTGTACGTGCCGGGCTCCAACTGCTACTTTGCGCCCCAGCCCAAGAATCCCCTCCGGTACCTGTGGCGGACCACGGCCAGCGAAGATCCGGTGGACAACACGCGGCTGCCCACCGAGGACATGCACCGCGCGTTCGACGCCGCCGGGTGGACGGGCCTGATCAATCGCCACGATCGCCTGCGCGTACGAGACACCGTGCTCGATTTCTCGGGCGTGGACGATCCGCACCTTGCGTATGACCGTCACCCCGGCTTTCCGAAGACACCTTCCGGTGACGACGCCGCCGCCCTCCGCATCGGTGTGGCGCACGCCCCGTACCTGCGGACCCTGGACCGATTCGTCGAGGACGGCGCGGATCTCATTTTCGCGGGTCACACCCATGGCGGTCAGGTTTGTCTTCCCGGCGGTCGTGCCCTGGTGAGCAACTGCGATCTGGATCCCGCCATCTGCAAGGGCCTGATCGATCACCAGGGTGTTCCGGTGAATATCTCTCAGGGGCTCGGGGAATCCCGTTTCGCCCCCGTGCGCCTGTTCTGCCCGCCCCAGGCGGTTCTGCTCACACTCACGGACTGAGCGACACCGCCGCGCGCTTGTCCGCCTGTGGTCTTACCATGGGTGTAAGCACCCTCACACCCCGCAGGAGCATCGCATGAGCGCACCCGTCCAGGAACAGTCCATCACCGCCACCGAGCGATTCGTGGCGCAGGTACGCGAGGCGTGCGGTGCGAGCGCGATTGCCGAAAGTGAGCTGGAACGACGAGTTCTGGCCCACGATGCGTCCCACTACCTGCTGCAACCCCAAGCCGTGGTGCGCCCTCGAGATGCTGCGCACGTGGGCCATGTCTTTGCCGCTGCGGCTCGGCACGGAGTGGACCTCACATTGCGGTCGGGTGGTACGTCGCTGTCCGGGCAGGCCG
Organism: Kocuria gwangalliensis; assembly: GCF_039544365.1. NCBI lineage: Bacteria > Bacillati > Actinomycetota > Actinomycetes > Micrococcales > Micrococcaceae > Kocuria > Kocuria gwangalliensis. The sequence goes on from NZ_BAABLN010000001.1 coordinate 131,272, forward strand.
TCACCGATCAGGTTCTGGTGGACACCCGCCGGCACTTCCGGGACGTCGAAGTGCTGGACAGCGGCGCCAGGGTCCGCGTTCAGCCCGGGGTCACTATTCGGCAGGTCAACGCCCGCCTGACGCCCCACGGGTACAAGCTGGGCCCGGATCCGGCCAGTGAGGCCGCATGCACCGTGGGTGGAGTGGTGGCCAACAACTCCTCGGGTATGGCGTGCGGCACCGAGTTCAACACCTACCGCACCCTTGAATCCATGACGGTGGTGCTGCCCTCCGGAACGGTGCTCAACACCGCCGATGCGGACGCGGGCGCCCAGTTGCGCGCCGCCGAACCCGAACTCCACGAGGGACTGCTCCGGTTGCGGCAACGCGTCATGGCGAACCCCGAGTCGGTGCGCACCATTGAGCGTTTGTTCGCCATGAAGAACACCATGGGTTACGGGCTCAACGCGTTCGTCGACTTCGAGGAACCCGTGCGGATCCTCGAGCACCTCATGATCGGCTCGGAGGGCACGCTGGGCTTCGTGGCCCAGGCGGTGTTCCGCACCGTCCCCGTTCATCCGTTCGTGGCCACCGGCCTGCTCGTGTTCCCCACGGTGGTGGCGGCCACCAGCTCCGTGCCGCAACTGGTGGACGCCCACTCCGCCACGGTCGAGTTGCTGGACGCTACCTCGTTGAAGGTCTCTCAGCGCACCGGTCAGGCTCCCCCGGTGATCATGAACATTGCCGTGGACCAGCAGGCCGCGTTGCTGGTCGAGTACCAGGCGGATTCGCACGCCGAGGTACGGGACCAGGCCGGCGCGGCGTCGTCGTTGTTCGCGGACCTGGGACTCGAGACCCCCGCGCAACTGACCACCGACCCCGGGGAACGCGCGAGCCTGTGGACCGTGCGCAAGGGCCTGTACACGACCGTGGCGGGCAACCGACCGACCGGTTCCAACGCGCTGCTCGAGGACATCGTGGTGCCGGTGTCGCAGCTGGGCGGGACGTGCGAGGAACTGACCGCGCTGTTCGACGCGCACGGCTACGAGGATTCCGTGATCTTCGGGCACGCCAAGGACGGCAACGTGCACTTCATGCTCAACGAGCAGTTCACGGACCCTCAGCAGCTCAAGCGCTACGAACGGTTCACCGAGGACATGGTGGATCTGGTTCTTGATCGCGGCGGCGCGTTGAAGGCCGAGCACGGAACCGGGCGCATCATGGCGCCGTTCGTGCGGCGGCAGTACGGCGACGAACTCTACGAAGTGATGCTCGAGCTCAAACACCTGATCGATCCGGAGTACCGCTTCAACCCGGGCGTGATCCTCACCAATGACCCCACCGCGTATCTGCGCGACCTCAAGACGGCGCCCACCGTGGAGGAAGAGGTCGACCGCTGCGTGGAGTGCGGTTATTGCGAGCCCGTGTGCCCCTCGCAGAACCTCACGCTGACCCCGCGGCAGCGGATTGCGGGTCGCCGCGAGATCGCGGAGGCGGAGCACGCCGGGCACCGGGCATTGGCCGCGCGACTGTCCCGCGAATACGACTACGCCGGCCTGGACACGTGCGCCGTGGACGGCATGTGCGTGACCGCCTGCCCCGTACACATCAACACGGGAGACCTGGTCCGTCGGTTGCGCGCGGAGAATCACTCCAAGGTGGCGGATGCCCTCTGGGCGGGTCTGGCGCGGTCCTGGTCCGTGACGGCCCCCGGTGCCGCCTTCGCGTTGTCCGTGGCCAACCGGCTGCCCGCGGTGCTGCCGGTCAGTGCGACAGCGGTGGCCCGGGCGGCCCTGGGCGCGGACAACGTTCCGCAGTACAAGCCCCAGCTCCCGGCGGGTGGCCGTTCACGGGATTTCTTGACGACGTCGCCCGCGAATGTTTCCGCCGAACAAGCCCGTGCCGTGTTCTTCCCCGCGTGCATCGGGACCATGTTCGGAACGGTCGAGGGTGCCGGCCCCTCCGTCTCGGAGGCTTTCCTCAAGCTGTGCCGGCGGGCCGGAGTGGGCGTGAGCATTCCCCAGGGCATCACGGCCACGTGTTGCGGCACTCCGTGGAAGTCCAAGGGCCTACCCACCGGCTACAAGACCATGTCCCACCGCACGTTGGAGACGCTGTGGGAGGCTTCCGATCACGGCCGGCTGCCGATCGTGTGCGACGCGTCCTCGTGCACCGAAGGGCTGGAAACCATGCAGCAGTTGGCTCAGGAGACCGAGAAGTACGCGCCGTTGCGCTTTGTGGACGCCGTGGAATTCGTCTCGGAGCACGTGCTGGATCGGCTCACGGTGTCCGACCCGGTGCGCTCGATGGCCGTGCACCCCACCTGTTCCTCTGTGCAATTGGGCATCAACGATCACCTCATGCGCCTCGCCGGCGCGGCCGCTGAACGGGCCACGGTCCCCTTCGCCTGGGGTTGCTGCGGGTACGCCGGTGACCGTGGAATGCTGCACCCGGAACTCACCGCGGCCGCCACGGCCCCGGAGGCCGCGGAGGTCAACGCCACCCACTACGACGCCTATGTCTCCCTCAACCGCACGTGCGAACAGGGCATGACCGAAGCCACCGGCAAGGCCTACGAGCACGTGTTGCAGGTACTCGAGCGCGCGAGCAGGTGACGGGAGGCCGGGACGGTGCAGAGCGGCGTCGTCAGATTTCATGGCGCGGGTGCGCCACGGCTCGGGAGGCTGCCCGCGCCACGGGGACGGTCGAGACAAGGCATACGACCACACCGAAGGCCAAGCATGCAATGAAACCCCTGACCGGGCCGATCCCGAAGACCTCCCCCACGAACGGGCCCAGAACCGCAAGGACGAACGGCACCGCAAAACCGGTGTAGGTCAGGGTGTAGAAGACGCCGATGAGCGCCCCCAGTTCATGTGGTTCGGCGATGATCTCCACCTCCCGCAGACCGGAAACCATCATGATGCCGTAGCTGCACCCCAGGATGATGGCGGCGGGAACCACCAGAAGTGCGCTGCCCAGCTCGACGGCGATGCCGCCGACCAGCAAACCCACGCTCGCGGCACCCAGGCCGACGACCGACAACGGCAACCAGCCGCGCGAGGCGAGTTGCGCGGCGACCGGCTGGATGAAGACACCCGAAAACATGCCCACACCGGAGATGAGACCGAGGTAAGCGATCGGATACGCGACGTTGTCCGTCACGAAACCCGGGATGCTCGTGAACGCGACCGTGGCCGTGCCGAAGACCCACGGGGCCCACGCGGCGACCGCCCAGAAGAACCGGCCCGTGAGCGCGATCCGCGGAACCAACGGGGGCCGTGTGACGCGCCCCGCCGCGGGGAACTGGGTTTCGGGGACACCCCACACCAGCGGGACGGTCACGAGGACCAGTGCAATGTGCAGCAAATACGGCGTGACCTGCGGGGCGGGCACGAACTGGGCGAATTGCGCGGCGATCAAGGGCCCTCCGCCGAAGCCCGCGGACAGCACGATCGTGGCACGCCGCGGGCCCGCAGACGGCCGGTCGACGGACAGTTGTTTGATCCACGCAGACCCCGAGGACATGGCCATGCCCACCCCGAAGCCCATGATCCACCGGCCCACGTACAGTACCCATTCGGGGGCCTCACTACCTGCCGCGAGGATGCCCGAGGCCACAGCGACAAGGATCAGCGCCGGCCGAACGACTGCGCGGCGCCCGTAGTGGTCGGAGATGGGACCGAAAATCAGCAGCGCGGGCACCAGCCCCGCGGCGTAAATACCGAACATCGCGGTCACGGAAGCTTCGGAGATGCCGTCCTGATCGCGGTAAACCTTGAGCATGGGCGCGAACAGGTTGGTGCCGAACCCCACCGCGAACATCGCGAGCCCCACGCGGATCCAGGTGCGAGAAGTGATGGCGATGTCCCGGGACGGGGAGTTCGTGTCACCGGTGGCGGGCCGCGCAGTCATATAGGGGACCTTACCCGTGCTGCTCGACACCGTGGTCAGTGAGTCGCCCACGATGATCCAGCGCACCGATCCTTGGATTTCACAATCCCACTTGTGGCCCGCTATGCTGAAGCAGTTGTTTGCGGGTACGCCTGCCAACATCGGGATGTGGCGCAGCTTGGTAGCGCGCGTCGTTCGGGACGACGAGGTCGCAGGTTCAAATCCTGTCATCCCGACCAAGTGTCCCCTTGCCATCACTGATCGTGACGGCAAGGGGATTTTTCATTACCCCGGTTCGCGACCCAGATGACTTAATAAGTCCTTAGCCCACAATTAATTTCGCGTTCGGATTGAGTTTTGCATTCGCACACGCGTACTGTGAATTCTGGGAACACAGCCATCTAGAGAGCTGTGAAGCATTATTTCATCGGGCGTTCATCCGGCGGGGGCCGAGAACGTGTTCCGATTTCATTGGGGGAACATCTTGGGGTCCATAAAGTCCTTGGTTCATGACGCCTACAGTCGGCGCCGAACCGCAATCATCCTGACCGCGCTACTGCTGACAGCCCTCATTCCGGGCATCGTGGATGGCCTGACTCGACCCGGCCTGACGGTATTGACCGTGGGGGGAGGCGTCCTGGTGCTTCTCACCGTCGCCTTGCTGGCACGGGACAGCACGCCGAGCCTTCCGGTGGGCGAGAGCAACTCATCCGTGAGTAACCGTGGCGGCATCAACTTGATGCTTTACCTGTCGCCGGTGATTTTTCTGAACATCGTCTTCCCGCTCGTGAGTCCTCACATGGCCGCGGCCACGGTGGGCGGTGTGCAACTCACCTACGTGGTGCTGGCATCCTCGATCACGGTGCCCTGGTTGGCCCAGGCTGCGTGCATGCCGGCATACCGTGCGATCGGCGGCCTCATGGCGGAGCGGGATATGCAGAAAATCACCCGCCGCTTCTGCGAGGTCTGGCCGGCCATGTTCACGCAAACCGTTCCGCTGGTGGCCGTGTTCGCACTCCCGCTGTGGCTGGCCACCGGGTGGTCCCTCCAGGCGATGGGCGCCTACCTGGCGTTGTGCGCCGCGCACGTGCTGTTCGTCCAGTCCCTGGTGCTGGCCAACGTCGGTGAGCGTCGCGGATTGTGGGCCGTTGCCTGGGCCGCCTATGCGCTTTCGCTCGCGGTGGCCCCCACTCTGTGGATCTTGCCCCCGCTCCTGGCCGCGACCACTCAGATCGCCGCCATGGGCCGCAGCCTGACCCACGTCAAGACGTTCGAACGCCTCGGGCGCCGTAACTTCGCGGTGGACGTCGTACGGGGCCTGCTGCTCGGTTCCGTCCTGTGGGCGGACAAGTTCGTGCTGTTCCTCGTCACGGACGGAACGTTCCAGGTGGTCGTGGTCTTCATGGCCATGCTCCCCGCTGTGCTCGCCTACAACTTCTACTTCGTGAATCTCGCTCCGCACGTCGATCAGGCAGTGACCCGCCTTCATAAGGCCATCGAGCACGAGCCCCTTCCCGAAATGGCGTCCCGCTCCACCGTGCTCAGCTACATCGTGGATCGCTCGGTGCTGCGGACCGGTGCGGTGGGCATGGTACTGACGCTGGCGGCGTCGTTGTTGTTGGGCGGTTTGCAGCCCGAGAACGCCCTGTTGGCCGTGACCGTCTCCGTGGCCTCGTGGACCTTCATGATGCTCACGCTCCTCAGCTATGAGCTGGACTACATCGGCGAGAAGATCACCGCGCAGGTACTCGGCGCAGTGCACCTGGTGGCCGCCGGACTCGCCTTCACCATGCTAGGCACCACAGGAGCGTACGCGCTGCTCCTGCTGGTCGACTTCGCCCTGGTCGTCGGGGCATGGGCCCTCTACAAGCGGCACTGGGCCAAGCCCGAGTACACGCTGTTCTGGCGTCACGCCACATCCTGGTAGCCACACCCACCACCGCGTCCGATGCGTGCCCGCTCACTTCAGGCAGCACGGAGACGCCGCCCCGCCCGGGGTTCGACCGGGCCCACCGACGCGCTCTAGAGGAGCCTCTTCATGTACCCCTTTGTTCGTTCCCACGGTAAACACCGCGCCGCCAACCCTGCCTGCGATCTTGTGCCCGCGCAGGAACAGGCACAAAAGCACTACGAGGATGTGGACGTGGCCATCGTCATGGAATCCACATATCCGTACCTGAAGGGCGGCGTCTCGGCTGTCGTTCACGACATCGTGACGGGCAACCCCGACCTGAGCTACGGCATCATCCACATCGCCTGGGATGCCAGCCAGCCCATGGAAGACCTGTACGGCATGCCGGAGAACGTGAAGTGGGTGCGCGTGATCTTCCTCAGCATGCAGGAGCACCGCCACGATTTCATGGCTGTGCGCCCCAAGGACCTGAACATGAACTCCGCTGAGCGCACGCGGCTGTCGAATCGCCTCTTCGACGCTCTGTCCGCGCTCTCCGAGCACCGGGACACCGAGCCACTGTGGGAGCTGATCGACGAGGGCTTCAATGAGCGCACGCGTGAATACCCGCTGTGGGCGGTCCTCGGTTCGCAAGAGTTCATGCACGCGTTGACCGAGCGGATGCCGCAGCTCGGTATGTCGTTGTCCGAATCGTTCTGGACCCTGCGCGGTTTCTTCTCGCTGGCTCACGCGGTTCTCGGGGAAACCATGCCCCGCGCCCGCGTTTACCACGCGCACACCACCGGCTACGCCGCCCTGCTGGGTGCGGCCGCCGCACGCGACCACGGGACGTCCTTCCTGTTGACCGAGCACAACCTGTACGTGCGGGACACCGTCAACACGCTGCTGGACCGCAACATGGCGTTGTCGGTCACCTCCAACGATTACCGCACCTTCGATGTCCCCCCGGAGCACCGCGCCTGGATGGCCTGGTGGATCGAGATGGGTCACTTCTGCTATCCCAGCGCTGAGGTGGTCACCTACCTCTACCCCACCGCGATCACCGAGGCCGCCGAGCTGGGCGCGGACATCAACAAGTCCGTGGTCCTGCCCAACGGCATGGTCATCGAGGAATTCGAGGAGAAGTACCACAAGCGCCAGGATGCGGTGGAACGGATTGCGTCGAACCCCGACGAGCACACATGGAAGCTCGTGTACATCGCCCGCGTTGTGCCCATCAAGGGGCTCATGGACCTGCTGTCGAGCATGGATCTGCTGCGCAAGGCCGGGTTCCCCAACCTGCACCTGGATGTCCTGGGCCCCACCGAGCACGTGCCCGAATACTATGAGGCATGCCTGGCCAAGATCGACAGCTTGGGTTTGCACGACATGGTGACCATTCACGGCACTGTGAACGTACGGGATATGCTCGACCAGTTCGATCTGCTGGTGCTGCCCAGCTACAACGAAGGTCAGCCCATCGTGGTTCTGGAGGCTATGGCCGCGGGCATTCCCACCGTGGGATCGGACGTGGGCGGCATGAGCCAACTGGTGGCGGACGACCTGGACACCAACGACGGTCGGACGTGGGGTGCGTGCGGCGAGCTGCTGTCCCCCGGCGATGTGGAGACCATGGCCCAGCGGATCCAGGCCGTGATCGGCGATGTGGACCGTTACCGTTCCTACTGCGGCAACGCCCGCGGGCGCGTGGAGGATTTCTTCCAGCTCCACGAGGTCATGTCCTCCTACAACAAGCTCTACCGGATGCTCGGGAACATGGGCGAGGAGCGCAACTTCGAATACGCAGCCGGGCAGTCGCTCATGGCCAGCGCCCATGTTTCCGGGCGCGCTTCGTGAGTGAAGTGACCGGGGTAGCCGACATCAACACCGCTGCCGCCGTCCCCGGAACGGGCGGGGTAGGCGCATGGATCCGCTACGGCTGGCCCATCAGCGCGGAACAAATCGACTTCGCGGCCGAACACTACCGCGCGGCCATTCTGCAGCCGTGGGAGCTGGAGTCGGCCGCGGAACTGAAGCGCCGCCGCCCGGACATGACCGTGCTCTGTTACAAGTGCCTGTCCTCAACCCGCAGCTACGAGCCCGGCCCGCTGTACAGCTCGGGGGTTTCCTACTCCGAGGCCCCGGATGATTGGTTCGCCCAGCGGCTCAACGGTGGACGGATCCAATGGGCCCGCTACGAGGGGCACTGGCAAATGACCGTGTGGTCCCCCGAGTACCGGAACCGCTGGGTTCGCAACGTCGTCGCCGAGCTGACCGATTCGCCCTTCGACGGCGTCATGGCCGACAACGACGTGTTCGACGACTACTACGGCCTGGACCTGCCCATCCGTGATGCCCGATCCATGACCGATTTCCGTGACGGCGTAGGAGAACTGGTACACACGGCTGGGCGGGCACTGAACGACGTCGGCAAAATCCTGGTGCCGAACATCGCCGAATCGCGGCGCGAACCCGGGCGCTGGGCACGTCACGCCGCCTACGGCGGCGGCTTCGAGGAGGTGTGGCTGGGATTCAGCCCCGTTGATCTCTTCGACCCGGAGACCACCGAGTCGCAGCTCCCCCAAGCCGACGGGCCCGGCCTGAGCATCCTGCGCGTTCCCACCGACGGCAACGACGAGCACCCCAATTTCGAGTACGGTCTGGCCGCGTTCTGGATCTTCGGCGCAGGTCGCGGCGCCTATTCCGCCACCGGCCACGACGACTACAGCCGCACTCAGCACGTCGCCCAGCTCGACTGGGACCTGGGCGAGCCGCTGGATGAACCAGTGCGGCGCGGCCACACCTGGTGGCGCGAATTCACGCACGGCTGGGCCGCGGTGAACTTCAATTCCGACCGCCGACGACGCCGCCGCGTGCGGGTACCCCGCGGCATGGTCGATGTGCAGGGTGATCCGGTCGGGCCCCGTCTGGTTCTTCATCCCCGCCGCGGTGTGGTGTTGCGGCGGGGGTGAGGACCAGGGACGGTCCTCCCGAACGGCATGTGATGGAATCAACCCATGACTGATCAGCAACGCCGACGTCCGTTCGCCCAGGTCGATGTCTTCTCCCGCGATCCCCACATGGGCAATCCGGTCGCGGTGGTACTCGACGGCACGGACCTCAGCGACCAGGACATGGCCCGGTTCGCGCGGTGGACCAATCTGTCCGAAACCACGTTCGTCCTTCCGCCCACCTCGCCGGACGCGGATTACCGGCTGCGTATCTGGACCCCCGGTGGTGAGCTACCCTTCGCGGGTCACCCCACGCTCGGTTCGGCGCACGCGTGGCGCGAGGCGGGCAACGCCGCCCGCTCCGGCGATGTCATTGTGCAGGAATGCGCCGCCGGCCTGGTCGAGATCCGACCCACCAACGACGGCGCTCTGACCTTCGCCGCGCCGCCCACCTCGCGGTCGGGGAACTTCGACCCGGCCATGCTCGAGCAGGTCACGGCCGGGTTGGGCCTGGATGACGAGGAAATCGTGGCCCATCAGTGGGTGGACAACGGACCGGGATGGGCCGCCGTTCTGCTCCCCTCCGCGGCCGACGTGCTGGCCATCGAACCGGATTACCCGGCACTGGGAAATTACAAGGTCGGCGTGGTGGGCCCTTATCCGGAGGGCAGCCCGCAACAGTTCGAGGTCCGCGCCTTCGTCACGGGAACCGGCGGCTACGAGGATCCCGTCACGGGGAGCCTCAACGCGAGCCTGGCGCAGTGGCTCATGAGAACCGGCCGAGCGCCGTCGTCGTACGTTGCTCAGCAGGGAACGGCCATGGGGCGCCGAGGGCGTGTGACCGTGACCTCGGACGCCCACGAGAACGTGTGGGTGGGCGGGGACTGCACCACCTGCATCAGCGGATCGGCACTGCTGTGAGCGGCCGGGACAGCGGACCCGGCAAGGCCGAGCTGGACCTGATCTTCGACGGCCGCTGCGGCTTCTGCACCCGCGCCGTGGGGTGGGTCCGCGCCCTCGACAGGCACGGCCGCATCACCACCCACGCGTACCAACAACCGGACGTGCTGGAACGCTTCGGTCTCACCGAATCACAAGCCCACGCGGCAGTCTGGGCCGTGACCGGCGAGAGGAAATCGGCGGGCGCGGCCGCCGTGGCCGCCACCCTGGACACAGCCCTCGGCACCCGCATTTTTGGCCGCCTGTACCGGATCCCCCCGGTGCGAATGCTTGAGGATCGCGTGTACCAATGGGTTGCCGACCACCGCGGGAAGTTCCCCGGTGTCACTCCGTGGTGCGAGCAGCATCCGGGGCGCTGCTCGGTGAGAACCATGTAACTACAGGAAAGCCCGCAGCTCTCGAGCGGCGGCTTCGGGATCGGCGGCGCCCGTGACCGCCCGGACCACCACGATCCGCGACGCACCGCACTCGAGCACGGCCGGCAACCGTTGCGCGTCAATCCCGCCGATCGCGAAGAACGGTTTGTCCCCCGCATGCTCCGCCGCGTACCGCGGGAGTTCCAGGCCAACGGCCGCTCGACCGGGTTTGGTGGGTGTCTCCCACACGGGCCCGGTGCAGAAATAATCCAGCCCATGATCCGCAATGGCGGCATCCACTTGCCCGCGGGACAGGCACGAACGGCCGATGATCACGCCATCACCCAGCAACCGGCGCGCCTGCGGGGTGGTGAGGTCGCCTTGTCCCACGTGAAAAACGTCCGCGCCGGTGAGCAGTGCGACATCCGCCCGGTCGTTGACCGCGAAGAGCTTGCCGTGCTCGCGAGCAACGTCCGCGAGCACCTCGATGGCCCGGATCTCGGCCGCGGCTTCCAGTTTCTTATCGCGCAGCTGAATGATGTCCACGCCGCCCTCGTAGGCGGAATGCAGGAATTCCCGCAGGTCACCGTGGTCTTGCCGCGCCGTGACACACACGTACAGCTTGGCCTTCGCGAACGCGTCACGCCGGCGGGCACCCTGCTTTTGTTGCTCACTCATGTGGCCATGGTGCCACGGGTCACGGTTACACTGGGACGTATCGGTCACACGGCCGGAAGTTCCACGGGAGTCCGCAATTGTTGTCCCGGCAACCACCGCAGCGGGCTGAGAGGGCGTGAGCCGCCGACCGTAAACCTGATGCGGGTCATGCCGCCGGAGGGAGTGAAGTGGTACCCATGCCACCCGTTGTTCGTCACGGTGCCCCACGGCACGCAGTGGTCGCGGGCGCCGGCCTGATCGGTCTGGCAACCGCTTTCGAATTACGACGCCGCGGCGTTGCCGTGACGCTCGCAGATCCCGAGCCCGCCTCGGGAGCCACCTACGCAGCCGCCGGTATGTTGGCTCCCATTGCCGAAACACAGTACGGGCAAGAGGGTCTCTACCCACTCATGGCCGCCTCCGCCGTGGAGTATCCGGCGTTCATCGAGCGCGTGTCTGCGGCATCGGGACTACCCACCGGCTACCGCACGGAAGAGACCCTGGTCGTGGGGGTGGATTCCGCGGACGCACAGAGCCTCCAGGATCTTGCGGATCATCAGCGGGCCGCGGGCATGCGGGTGGACACCATTACCGCTCGCGAGGCCCGACAACTTGAACCCGCCCTCGCACCGCATTTCGCCGGTGCCATCAGGGTTCCCACGGATCACCAAGTGGATCCCCGGTTACTTGCGGCCTCACTGATTCACGCGCTCGACGCGCCCGTCATCGATACCCTGAACGGTGCCACCGACCCCGGCCCCGTGCGCTGGTTCCACGCGAAGGTGGAACGCGTTCTCTCGACGCGCGGATCCGAACCCCGGGTGAGCGGAGTGTTCCTGGACGGCGGCGAGACGGTCCAGGGCGAAGCGGTTGTCCTGGCAACCGGTCTGAACACCGGTGATGCCGGACAGCTGCCCCCTAACTTGAGTCTGCGGCTGCGCCCCGTGTACGGGGATGTTCTCAGGCTCCGGGTGCCCGATTCGTTGCTGTTACCGGGCGAGGAGAACGTGATCGCCCGAACGGTGCGCGGGCGGGTCGGCGGGCGGCCCGTCTATCTGGTGCCCCGCGCGGACCGCACGCTGGTGCTGGGCGCAACGAGCCGTGAGGACGGCCGCGACTCGGTACTGGCCGGAGGCGTACATCAATTATTGCGGGACGTGCGAACAATTCTGCCCGCCGTGGATGACTGCGATGTCCTGGAAATGATTGCCCGTGCCCGCCCCGGGACCCCCGACGATCTGCCCTACATGGGGCTGTGCTCCATGGACGGGCTGGTCATCAGCACCGGGCACTTCCGACACGGCATTCTGCTCACGCCCGTGGCCTCGCGACTCGCCGCCGAACTGGCAACGGGCGAGTTGGACCCGGCCGTCAGCCACGAACGCGACCACGAGTTCTTGACCTCGACAGACCCCGCGCGGCACTCCCCCGCGCACCCCGAAATGTAGCAGGTGACGCCTTGAATACCGCCCCTCACGACACCATCCTGGTCAATGGGAACCCCGTACCCCTCACCGAGGGCCTGTCCGTGGCCGATGCCGTGGCCGACCTGACCGGTCGCGACATCACCGCCGCGGGCCGCGCGGCCGACGGCAAGCCGCTGGGCATTGCCGTGGCACTCGATCACGCGGTGATCCCCCGGTCTCGCTGGTCCGACACCATGCTCGAAGCACACCAGACCGTGGAGATCGTCACCGCGGTGCAGGGAGGCTGAGATGGCCAGCGATCAGTTGATCATCGACGGCGTGAGCCTGAGTTCCCGACTCATCATGGGTACCGGCGGCCTCACGGATCTGGCCATGTTGGAGCGTGCACTCCTGGCATCGGGCACCGAGCTGACCACCGTGGCGGTGCGGCGTTACGCACCCGGAGCGGGCCTCGGTTCGGACACCGGCCGCGCGGGCCGGAACGGTGAGGCTGCGGCGTCGTCTCCCCCGGACAGCCTCTACGACATCCTGCACCGCAACGACATCAAGGTGCTGCCCAATACCGCCGGATGCTACACCGCCCGGGATGCGCTGCTGACCGCGGAACTGGGCCGGGAAGCGCTGGAAACGGACTGGGTGAAACTCGAGATCATCGCGGACCAGGACACCCTGCTCCCGGACGGCGTGGAACAGCTGGACGCCACCGAACAGCTCGCGGCGCGCGGTTTCAAGGTGTTCGCGTACACCTCGGATGACCCCGTTCTGGCGCTGCACCTCGAACGGGCCGGGGCGAGTGCCGTGATGCCGTTGGGTGCGCCGATCGGAACCGGACTGGGCATCTTGAACCCGCACAACATTGAGCTGATCGCCTCTCGTGCGGGCGTTCCCGTGGTTCTGGACGCGGGCATTGGCACGGCCTCCGAGGCCGCGCTGGCCATGGAACTGGGCTGCGACGCCGTGCTGCTCGCCTCCGCCGTGACCCGCGCCCAGAATCCCGTGGACATGGCCCGCGCCATGCGATACGCCGTGGAAGCCGGGCGGCTGGCGCGCGGTGCGGGCCGGATTGCACGGCGCACGCACGCTGTGGCGTCATCGCCGATGGCCGGGCGGATCGGCACGGGGGATGGCGCGGCGGGGTTCGATACCGCGGGACCTGATGTGCCTCGCGGTGACTGGCCGGGCCCCTCCCTCGCCTCGCCGTCCTCACCGTTGTCCTCACCCGTCCCGTCAGACTCGGAGTCGCACGTTTCATGACCGCAGCTTCCCCCTTCCCACCTCTCGTCGAGCCCGCCCCGGAGCTCAGCCACGAAGAACTGGAACGCTACTCCCGCCACCTCACGCTCCCGCAACTCGGAGTCGATGGCCAGCGGCGGCTGAAGAACGCACGCGTTCTGGTGATCGGCGCCGGGGGCTTGGGTGCACCCGCCCTGCAGTACCTTGCCGCGGCCGGGGTGGGAACCCTCGGCGTGGTCGATGATGACGTGGTCTCCGTGTCCAACCTGCAACGTCAGGTGATCCACGGGATGGCAGACATTGGCCGTGCCAAGGTTGATTCCGCCGCGGACGCGGTGGCCCGTCTGAATCCCCTGGTCACCGTACGGACGCACGGCGAGCGCCTGAGCACCGACAATGCCCTGGAGATCTTCTCCGGTTACGACCTGGTCATGGACGGCGCGGACAACTTCGGCACGCGTTACCTGGTGTCCGACGCCGCCGAACTCGTCGGGATTCCGGTTGTCTGGGGATCCATTCTGCGCTTCGACGGGCAGGTGTCCGTGTTCTGGTCCGGTCACGGCCCGGTGTATCGCGACCTCTTCTCGGAGGCACCGGCACCCGGTCAGGTTCCTTCCTGCGCCGAGGGTGGTGTGCTCGGCATGCTCCCGGCGACCATTGGGTCGGTCATGGTCACCGAGGCACTCAAACTGATCACCGGTATCGGCCGCCCCCTGGTGGGTCGTGTCCTCATCCACAACGCCCTCGCCCAGACCTGGCGCGAACTGACCGTTCTACCGGACCCCGATCGCCCTGCGGTCACCGACCTCTCCCAGGTCGTCGTGGCCTGCGGGGTCCCTACCGCCGACGACGCCGCTCCCGCCCCCCACGAAACCGTCACCGCCCCGGAGCTGGCCGGGCTGCTGACCTCTCGTTCACTTGGTGAAACGTCTTTCACGCTGATTGACGTGCGCGAGGCCTGGGAGCGGGATCTGGTTTCCATCCCGGGGTCTATGCAGGTCCCGTTGCAGGAAATTCTGGACCGCGGTGTGTCCGCGTTGCCGGATTCGGTGGAGGGCAATGTCATTCTGCATTGCAAGGCGGGAGTGCGCTCCGCTCAGGCGCTGAGTGCGTTACGCGGGGACTACGCGCTGCGGGAGGACACCGTGAAGCATCTGGACGGTGGCGTTCTGGCGTGGATCTATCAGGTCGACCCGTCGCTGCCGCACTACTGAGGTCGCCGGCAGTCTCAGGGGAGGTAATTGCGGGATGTGGGCAAGAATTCTGCATTGACCTCACACCAGACTGCGCCGCTGCAGTTACCTCACAGCAGACTCCAGGGTGGGAGTGGTTCGACCCAGATCGACGACATAGCGAGCTTCTCGGGGCCTTTACAGTCACACGTGTCACCATGAAACTAGCGGTCGAGTCACCGGGGCCGGCCGTGTCACTGAGGAGAGATCGTGCCCAACACTGAAGTTGCTGCGCCTCGCGTCTACGTGGTCACCGGAGCCGGATCCGGCATCGGTCAGGCCACTGCCGCTCAGCTCATCGAAGAAGGCCACCGGGTCATTGGCGTTGATCTCAAGAACACGGAAGTGGTCGCGGACCTCTCCACCGAAGAGGGCATCGCCGGGATGGTGGAAGAGATCACGCAACTGACCTCCGTGGTGGACGGCGTGATCGCCAATGCCGGAACCTCGTTGCAGGCTCCCATGGACGTGGCCATCAACTTCTTCGGCGCGGTGGGAACGGTCGAGGGCCTGCTCCCCCTGCTCAACCAGTCGGATGCACCGCGGGTATGCATCACCACCAGCGCGGCGTCATTGCACCCAGCCCATGACGACCTCCTCGAGGCGATGCTCAACGGTGACCGTGCGACCGCCGCCGCGATCGGCGAGCAGCTCGTGGCCGCGGGCGGAATGGCCGGTTACCTCAACTATTCCTCCTCCAAGCAGGCCGTGGCCCGTTGGATCCGCCGCAATGCCACCACCGAACGGTTTGCCGGAGCGGGCATCTCGCTCAACGCAGTAGCTCCCGGTGTGGTCATCACGCCCATGACCGAGCAACTCTTCGCCACCGAAGAGGGCCGCCAGCAAATGGAGCAGGGCATGCCCTCCCCCCTGAACGGTCCGGCCCGCGCCGAGGACATCGCCGCCGCCATCTGCTTCCTGACCTCCACCGCAGCCGGCAAGGTCACCGGTCAGGTGTTGTTCGTGGATTCCGGTTACGACGCGCTGACCCGCGGCGACTCCTCCTGGTAAGACATGCGGCCGCCCGACCCGTCGCGGGAAGCCCGCGGATCAGCCCAGCAGGATCACGTCCAGGGTGCGGGGGCCGTGCACACCCTCCACTCGTTCCAGCTCGATGTCCGAGGTGGCGGACGGGCCGGAAATCATGGTGGTGGGGGCGGTGGGTTCCACGCGGGCCATGGCTTCCGGAATCAGTTCCACGATCGAGTCCAACGGCACAATGCAGATGTGGTGATCCGGAACCAGCGTGATGGCACGGCGGCCTTCATCCGCTCGACCGGACAGGAAGATCGTTCCCGTCTGCGCGCAGGACACCGTGGAGGACGTCACCACCGCATCCACCTGGTTCAGTTCCCGCACCCCCAGAGCCGACGCCTTACGAGCATCATTGGGATCCACGATCGCACGGCGGGCTGCCCTGTCCTCCGGCAGGAGTGCGGTGTCGAATCCCTCCGGGATCACGTAGCGCGCCGATGCGCCCAGCTGGGTCGCGATCCGCTCGGCCACGGTTTCCGCGGTTTCATGAAACACATTGGCCTTGTAATCGAGCAGCCGATCTTCGAGCATCTCCACGATCTCCTCGCGGGACAGCTCCGACGTCTTCCGGTAGGCGCGCGGCGTCTGCGGCACAGCCGGCTGATCGGCCAGAGCGCCCCGAATGCGGGCCAGAATTTCGGTTTTGGCGTCCACGCTCATTGCTGCGCTCCGTCCTGGTCATCGTTGCCGTTGCTGGGCTGGGTCGGCTCGACCGCGGGCCCGTCCGCAAAACCGTCGCTCGGTGCGGACGCGACAACGCCGTCCCGGGTCAGCCGCTGCTCGGTTTCACCTTCGTGCTTCTTCCACCAGTTGCGGAAGGACTGCTTGGGCGGTTCGGGGATGTCACGCTGGTCGGTCCAGCCACCCACCACGCCGGGAAGCCAACCAATCGCATGATCACGACCCGCAACCACCCGACCCAGCGGCAGGCCCTTTTCCGCCAGCGACATGCGCTTACCCGAGGACATCACGAACGAGGCGCCCTTCATCATGGCGTCCATTTGCGTGGGGAACTTCCGCGCCGGCGCGGACTTGGCGATCTTGCGCCCGGCGGATCGCACGGAGGCAACCATGTCACTCGCGGCTCCGCGGGTAGCTGCGCCTGGTGTCCGCGAGCCCGGATCGATCCGCTCGGAATCCGCATCACCGGTCAGCACCTTCTCCGACCGCCAGTCATCCGCGGACTCCGTGGCGGGGTCGTGGGAAACGGGAGCCGCAGCGGCGTCGTCCTGGGTGCGTTGGCCGTGCTGGGTGCGAATGTCCTCGTCGCGCAGGTGCACCAGGATGTCCGGAATGTTGATCTTGACGGGGCACACCTGATAGCACGCACCGCACAGGGAGGAGGCGTACGGAAGGGACGCGTTCGCCTCGGACGTGATGCCGGTGAGCTGCGGCGAGAGGATCGCGCCAATGGGCCCCGGGTAGGTAGAGCCGTAGGCGTGACCGCCGGCGTGCTCGTACACCGGGCACACGTTGAGGCACGCGGAGCAGCGGATGCAGTGCAGCGCCGAACGGCCGTCCGGGTCGGACAGCACCGCGGAGCGACCGTTGTCCAGCAGGACCACGTGGAAATTCTGCGGCCCGTCGCCCGGTGTCACCCCGGTCCACAGCGAGGTGTAGGGGTTCATCCGCTCGCCGGTCGAGGAGCGCGGCAGCAACTGGAAGAAGACCTCGAGGTCCTCGTAGGAGGGCAGTAGCTTCTCGATGCCCATCACCGTGATCAGGGTGTCCGGCAGGGTCAGGCACATGCGCCCGTTGCCCTCGGACTCCACCACGGACAGCGTGCCGGTCTCGGCGATGCCGAAGTTCGCACCGCTGATGGCCACGCGCGTGGTCAGGAACTTTTCCCGCAGGTGCTGCCGGGCGGCCTCCGCGAGAACGCGCGGTTCGCTCGTGAGCTCGTCCGTGGTTTCGGGCATTTCGCGGCGGAAGATCTCGCGGATCTCCTCGCGGTTCTTGTGGATCGCCGGGACCAGGATGTGCGAGGGCTTATCGCGGCCCAGCTGCACGATGAGCTCCGCCAGGTCCGTTTCGGTCGCGGTGATGCCGTGTTCTTCAAGATGAACGTCCAAACCGATTTCCTGCGTGGCCATGGACTTGACCTTGATGACGTCCGTGGTGCCGGTTTCCTGCACGAGCTCGGTCACGATCCGGTTGGCCTCGTCCGCGTCACGCGCCCAGTGCACCACGCCGCCGCGGGCAATCACGTTCTGTTCGAATGCCTCGAGCAGCTCGGGCAGATTGGCCATCACGCGTTCCTTGATGGCCGATCCGGAATCACGTAGTTGCTGCCAGTCCGGAACCTCGCCCACCACGTTGGTCCGCTTGCCACGAATGGTGTGCGTTGCGTGCCGGATATTGGCGCGCATTTGATCGTTCTTGAGTTCTTCCTTGGCGGCCTTGGGGAATGCGACCTGCGCGTGCAGGTTGCCCTGCCCGTGCACGGGTCGCACCGCGGGCATGCCCAGATCGGTGATGCTCATCGGTTACCTCCAGCGTTCGACGCCGCCCGCGCACCCTGCGCGGGGATGGACAGTTCCACGGGCCCCTCCACCACGAGTGGGTTTTCCTTGGTGGAGGCCAGGATCTCCACGAAGTGCACGGTGCGCACGGGCGCCTTCCACTTGGACGCCGCGCCACCCAGGTGCATCAGACAGGACGAGTCGCCGCCGGTGCACAGGGAAGCACCCGACGCCTCGATGTTGCGCAGCTTGGCCTCGGCCATGGCGCCGGAGACATCCGGGTTCTTGAAGGAGAAGGTGCCGCCGAAACCACAGCATTCCTCGGCGTCCGGTAGCTCGCGGTAGTCGATGCCGCCCACGGACTTCACCAGGTCCTTCTGCCGGTCCCCCAGGTTCAGCAGGCGCATGCCGTGGCACGAGGGGTGATAGGTCACGGTTTCCGGGAACCAGGACCCGAGTTGCTCGGCGGCATCGGTCACGCCCAAAACATCGATCAGTAGTTCGGAGAGCTCATACGTGGTGGCGGCAACGTCAGCGGCCTGTTCGGCCAGCAGGTCGTCCCCGCACTTTCGCGCGACCATCGGCTGCTGGTGGCCCAGCGAGGCGACGCACGAGCCGGAAGGCGCCACGGCGACGTCGTACTCGACCTCGGTGAAAGCCTTGACGTGATTGCGGATCACGGGCATGGCGTCCTCGAAGTAGCCGCTGTTGACGTGCATTTGCGAACAACAACCCTGCCCCTGCGGGAACACCACCTCGTGGCCGAGCCGCTCCAGAACGCGCACGGTGGCCAGCGCAACCTTGGGATACATAGCGTCCACGATGCACGTGGCGAACAGTGCGATTCTCACAACATTGATCTCCGATCAACTCCGGCTCCTGTGGTCTGACCATGCTAGGTGAGTGAACGCGATCACACAAGCAGGCTTATCGTGGCAGCCCACCGGAGACGCCCCCCAAGTGACTGTGCAGTGTGACGAGCATCATGTATGCTTCGTGGTCTGACCATAGTGGTCCGACCATACGACGGACCCACCGGAGCCCGCAGGAGACAGCGTGACCACATTTACCGCCATGACCGACGCCGTGGGTGGCAGTGTCGGACTTTCAGCCCTGGTGGGCTGCATCCCTCTGCTCACCTTCTTCGTAATGCTGCTGGCCTTCAAGACCAGCGCGCACGTGGCCGGCCTGACCGCGCTGGGCGCCGCGCTGCTCGTGGCGATCTTCGGCTTCAACATGCCGGCCCAGCTCGCCGCACTGAGCGCCACGCAGGGTGCCGTGTACGGCCTGTTCCCCATCGTGTGGATCGTGGTCATGGCACTGTGGTTCTACCAGGTCACGGTGCTGTCCGGGCGCTTCGAGGACCTGCGCACCATCTTCGACACCATTGGCGGCGGTGACCTGCGTATCCAGGCCATGCTGATCGCGTTCTGCTTTGGCGGTCTGCTGGAGGCGCTCGCCGGTTTCGGCGCGCCCGTGGCCATTACCGCGACCATGATTTTGGCGTTGGGCCTCAAGCCGCTCAAGACGGCCACCGTGGTGCTGATCGCCAACACCGCACCCGTTGCCTTCGGCGCGATCGCCATCCCCATCACCACCGCCGGCGTGCTCACGGGCCTGGACCCGGCACACATTGGCGCCGTGGTCGGCCACCAAGCCCCGTTCTTCGCGTTCGTGGTTCCGTTCTTCCTGCTGATGATTGTCGACGGCGTTCGCGGCCTCAAGCAGGCCTGGCCCGCTGCACTGGCCGTGGGCGGCGCCTTTGCCATTGCCCAGTGGTGGTGCGCCACGCACTTCTCCTACGAACTCACGGACGTGGTAGCATCCCTCGCGGGCCTTGCCGCGGCGGTGATTCTCATGCGCTTCTGGAAACCCAAGGGCGCCGAGGAGGTTCGGGCGGATCTGGGCATCGATCGCCCCCAGAGCGTGGACGCTCTGACCCCGGTGCGCGCCTGGATGGCAGTGCTGCCCTACATCCTGGTGGTCGTGGTCTTCGGTGTCGCCAAGTTGTGGACCTGGGGCGTCAATGTCCCCAAGTCCCTCGCGGCCACCGATATCAAGATCCCCTGGCCGGGTCTCCACGGTCACCTGTTGAACTCCGCCGGTGAACCCATTTCCGGTTCCGTGTACAACTTCCAGTGGCTGTCCAGCCCGGGCACGCTCTTGCTGATCTCCGGTTTGCTGGTCGCCATCATCTACTCGGTGTTCAATCACCACGGTCGCTTCAAGCTCACGGTGGGCAACGCGCTTGCCGAGATCGGCCGCAGCGCATGGAAAATGCGGTTCTCCGCTCTGACCATTGCCTCGGTGCTCTCCCTTGCCTACGTCATGAACTTCTCCGGCCAGACCATTTCCATCGGTACGTTCGTGGCGGGTCTGGGTGCGGCGTTCGCATTCTTCTCCCCGGTACTGGGTTGGGTGGGCACCGCCGTGACCGGTTCGGACACCTCAGCCAACGCGTTGTTCGCCAACCTGCAGAAGACCGCGGCCCTGGAATCCGGACTGGACCCCTACCTGATGACCGCGGCCAACACGTCCGGAGGCGTGGTGGGCAAGATGATCTCGCCGCAGTCCCTGGCCATTGCCGCAACCGCGGTGAGCATGCAAGGTCAGGAGTCCAAGATCTTCCGTTCGGTGATCCCGTGGTCCATCGGCTTGCTGCTCGCGCTGTGCTGCTTGGTGTTCCTGCAGTCCAACGTGCTCGCCTGGATGCTTCCCGCCGCATAGACTTGACGATGCATAAACCGCCCGCCACTCGTGCATCACGGGTGACGGGCGGTTTTCTTTCAACAACCCACAGGAGGACTACATGGTCTCCACCCCCGCGTACACGGTGGTGCTGAACTGGCTCGAGGAGCAGTTGCGCCATGGGAAGATCCGCGTGGGTGACAAACTGCCCGCGGAACGCGCGTTGGCGGAGCACTTCACCATTTCTCGGGCATCGGTACGTGAGGCCATCCGCATCCTTGATGCCATGGGGCTGGTGCGTTCGGGCACCGGCTCCGGACCCCAAGCCGGCGCCACGGTGATTTCCGAACCCTCCGCCGCTCTGGGCTGGGCCCTTCGCATGCACATTGCCACCAAGGCACTACCGGTCAAGGACGTTGTCACCACGCGTCTCATGTTGGAGACCCAAGCGGCGTGGGATGCGGCGTCGGGTGAGAACGATGATCACACGGACCGCGACGCCATCCTGGCCCAGGCCCACGACGTGCTGGACCGCATGGACGACCCCACCATGTCCAACGACGAGTTCCACGCCCTGGATGCCCACTTCCACCTGCTCCTGACCTCCCTGGCGGGGAACGTGGTGCTGGAGACCGTCATGGTGTCGCTGCGCGAGGCCACCATTGGCTACGTCCAGGAAACCGTGGCCACCCTCAAGGACTGGGAGAGCATCCGTTCCTCGTTACAGACCCAGCATTGGGGCATCCTCGCGGCCGTCACCGCCCGCAACGGCAAACAGGCGACCCGTTTGTTGCGTGATCACATCAACTGGTTCTACAGCTTGGTGCCGCGAGCCCAGAATCAGTCGCGGTAGCCTGCCCGAACCCGTGACACAAGAAATGCGACCCCTCCTGGTCGAGAGGGGCCGCACTTTACTTCTGGGGTGCTGACGCGACGGGGGTCCCGGAGCATCACGCAAGGTGATCCAAGTCTTCCGGAGCTCTAACCGGGGAGGGCCAAACAAGACCCCCGCCGCGAGTTCAGCGTGACTCAAGGTTCTCTTGGCGGCGCCGTACATTTGCTGCCTCACCCAAAATCTTGAGTCGGTGAACACTTCTTTCGTCGTGTTCATGTACTACTGTGCCGCACTGCACCACCGGGTGAACATGGCCAAATGGCCAGAGTTGAAGCGCCGGACCTGTGAGAAGCCTGTGAATCAATTCATTGGGTGAGATCCTCGGTCAGTTCCGGCTTCACCAGGCCGCTTTGGATACCCGCAATCAACACCTGGACACGGTCCCGAGCGCCGAGTTTGTCGCACAGTTGCGACACGTACGCCTTGACGCTCCCGTGGGAGACTTTCATTTTCTCCGCGATCTCATTGTTGTTGAGCCCCTTGGCGATCCACCGCAGGGTGTCCAGTTCGCGGCCGGTCAGCTCCGGGACGTAGGACTGGCGACTTGCCGCAGACGAATCCGCCGGAGGGGTATTGCGTGGTTCATTCCAACTTCTGCGTACCGAGGGGACCGGCACATCACCCAGCACATTGTTTGCCAACGAATTCGCTACGGACTGCGACAATGTCATTTCGTCTTCTCGTACCTGCAGTACCGCAGAAACTATTTCTTCATGGCGAGCATCCTTAACCAAATATCCCGAAGCGCCCGCCCGAAGCGCGGGCACCACATACTCAAGAGTAGAAAAAGTCGTGAGTGCGAGGACTTTGCTACGGGGCGCTTGGTGAACGATGTGCGCAGTGGCTTCGATCCCATCCATTCCGGGCATCCGGATGTCCATGAGTACTACATCGGGGTCCAGCTCCAAACACTTCTGAACGGCTTCAGCTCCCTCGGATGCTTCGCCCAAAACCTGAAATCCTGGCTCGGCATCAAATAAATTCCGCAGCGCATCGCGCATAAGCGGGTGGTCATCTACCAACATGAGGGTGCACGAACTCATATTCTGATCATAAACTGATCCCATGAACTCACCTCATACCATTTCTCGTCGCCATGCTGACCAGGCAAACTCTTCTTCGAGTTTCAAAAGGGCCCTCGCAGCCGCTTTGATTGCCTGCTCCCTCTTATTCACCGTGGGGGGCCCCGCGTTGACCGCTCAGCAGGGTCCTGCCGAAAAGGGCCCCAGCAGCGTGCTGTGCCGCTACTTCCCCCAGCTCTGCGGCGGGTGGTAATCACCGTCCCTGCCGGTTACACCTCTGCACGGGAGGGATTTCACCGCACCAGTCCACTACCGGTCTGGCTGCGCGTTGCGGTGGTTCTCTTTGCTGCCATTGCACTCTTCGATGACCTCAGAGCCCTGAATCCCAATGACCACACTCCCACCGCGGTGGCGCTGGTGGTCACCCAGATGATCCTCAGTTATGGGTCACTGGCCATGGTGGCTTGGCGACCGGGTATTGCCAGCACCCTGTTTCTGCTTCCCCTGTTCCTTGCACTGTTAACTCACAACTACGCTTTCACCCTCATTTGTGCGGTGATCATTGCGGTTGCTGTGGTGAGCATGCTGCCGCGGGCACTGACATTGGCGTACAGCGTGATTCTCGCTGCCTGGACGGTTGCCATTGTGGTGGTGGAGAGCACCACGGATGCCCTGTGGCTCATGGGAACACCGTTGGTGGTCGGGGTGATGATCGGCGTGGCGCTGCGGTTTTTCGTCATTCAGCACCGGGAGAACAAGGCTCGCTTGAGAAGTGTCGAGGCCGCACACCAGCAGCTCCGTGAACAGGAACGCTTGGAACTTGCCCGTGATCTGCACGACGTGGTGGCTCACGAACTCACCCTTGTGACCATGCAGGCCGCAGGCTCCCACCGGCAGAAGGATCCCGCGGTATTGCACGAAACCATCTCCACCATGGAGAATGCGGCCCGGTCCGGCCTCCAAGAACTGCGTACCCTGCTGCACATTCTGCGCGAGTCTCCGGGGGCCGTGAGCAGGAATGACAACTCATCCGGTCTGACCACCGGCTCCTTGAAGAACCTGATGGCGTCCCTCACCGCGAGTCTCAGCGCAGCTGGCTTTTCGGTCACCGTGAACGTCCACAACGGTTTCGACAAGCTGCCCACTACCGTGCGCGGCACGGCGGCGCGCATTCTGCAGGAAGCAACCACCAACATCATTAAATACGCGCCGTCCGGCTCGGACTGCCTGTTGTTCCTTGCCCTGGATGCCAATGTGGTACTCATCCGTACGGAGAACCAGCTCCAGCACTCATCCGGGGTCAGCTCTGACGAGTATCCCCTCACGTCCGGTTACGGGTTGCATGGGATCCAGGAGCGCGTGGCACTGCTCAACGGGGATGCCACCTACGGGCCGGACCACGGCCGCTGGGTCTTGGACGTGCGGATCCCGTTCGCTAATGCATGAGCCAGCGGCGCCCCTCACCGGCGATGACGCCGCACGAGCCGTCCGCCGTGTAGTGCTCGCGATGCCCCCCGGGACGGTGTTGTCCTACGGTGATCTCGCCGAACTCGCCGGGCTCAGTTCACCGCGGCTGGCCGCTCGCATCCTCTCGCGCGGTCTCGCCGGTGACGACGTCGCCTGGTGGCGGATCGTGCGCGCGGACGGTTCCCTGCCGGATCACCTCCAGATCGCGGCCCGCGAGCACTACCTGGCGGAGGGGACCCCGCTCAAGAACACGGATGCTCACCTCGTGCAGGTGGCGATGCGAATCGCCCGCTGGGACGATCCACCGGAGCTCTTCCCGGGCCCCCAGGAATGAGCACGCCGGGCGGAAAATCCCGGTCTCAGTACTCCGCGGGACCCGCAACCTCGAAGAACGGGCCCTTGGGCTCGAAGACTCGCCCGGTGAGCCGCTCGTAGGCTTCCACGTACCGCGCGCGCGTCTTCTCGCCCACGTCTGCGGGAAGTTCCGGAACGGGGCCGTTACCGTCCCACCCGGACTCTGCGGATCGCAACCAGTCACGGACGTATTGCTTGTCGAACGAGGGCTGGGCCTGACCCGGCCTGTAGGTCTCCGCATCCCAGAACCGGGAGGAGTCCGGGGTCAGTACCTCGTCACCCAGGGTGATGGCGCCCCGGTAGGAGTCCAGCCCGAACTCCATTTTGGTGTCGGCCACGATGATGCCGCGCTCGCGTGCGATTTCCTCGGCCTCCGCATAAATGTTGAGCGACAGCTCGCGTAAGCGGTCCGCCACCGCGTTACCCACCACATCGGCCATTTCCTGGAAGGTGATGGGCTCGTCGTGTTCGCCCAGTTCGGCCTTGCCGGTCGGGGTGAAAATGGGGCCCTCAAGTCGATCTCCGTCTCCCAGTCCCTCGGGCAGCTCCACGCCGCAGACCGATCCCGATGCCTTGTAGTCCTTGAGGCCCGAACCGGTCAGATAACCGCGCACAATGTTCTCAACCGGGAACATGGACAGGTTTTTACAGATCACCGCACGGCCGCGCACCGATTCGTGAACGTCGGTCGTGAGAATGTGATTGGGGATGCCCGAGAGCTGCTCGAACCACCACAGGGACAATTGATTCAAAATGATGCCCTTGTCCGGAATCTCGGTGGGCAGCACCTGATCGAACGCGGAGATCCGGTCACTCGCGAGGACCAAGACGGACCCGGCGCGGTACTCGGCGTTGTCGTTGATGGCAACCCCGGTGGCGCGCAGGCGGGATTCGTCCGGTACGTAAAGTTCACGGACCTTACCCGTATAGGCATGCTTCCAGCCGGGAATCTCGGGCGGTGCGGAATGCTCACTCATGCTTGTTCCTCAGCTGTGGTCGGGAGGGTGACGCGCCCCTCGGCGGCCGCGAGCGCAATGTCACCGCGATAGTGCCCACCGGGGAGGGAGATCAATTCCATCCCACGATAAACACGCTCACGTGCTTCTGCGAGGTCCGCGCCGTGGGACACCACGGCCAGTACGCGGCCACCCGCGGACACGATATCCCCCGCAGTGCCGGCGGCGGTGCCCGCGTGGATCACCTGAGTCTCGGCCACGGAGTCGACCCGGTCCAGACCACCGATGGGGTCACCCTTGCGCGGAGCTCCAGGGTAGTTCTGCGCCGCGAGCACCACGGTCACTGAGGCGCCCGGCTTCCACTGCAGGGCTCGGTCCTCGGAGAGGCGGCCCGCGGCGGCGTCGAGCATGAGCTCGCCCAGCGGGGACTCGAGCATGGCCAGCACGGACTGGGTCTCGGGGTCTCCGAAGCGCGCGTTGAATTCAATGACCTGGATGCCGCGCTGGGTGACCGCGAGGCCGCAGTAGAGAACACCCACGAAGGGTGTGCCGCGGCGTCGTAACTCGGCCACCACGGGACGGGCCACACGCTCGACGACCTCGTCCGTGAAGCCCTCGGGCAACCAATCCAGGGGCGTGTAGGCCCCCATGCCGCCCGTGTTGGGGCCCTGGTCGTTGTCGCGTACGCGCTTGAAGTCCTGCGCGGGGAGCAACGGAACCACGCGCTCGCCGTCCGTGAGGACGAACAAGGAGACCTCGGGGCCGTCCAGGAATTCCTCGATCACCACGGCTCCGCCGGCCTCGATGCACTCGCGAGCGTGGGCTTCCGCGCGGTCGGTTTCGTGGGTGACCACCACGCCCTTGCCCGCAGCCAGGCCGTCGTCCTTGACCACGTGCGGTGCGCCGAATTCCGCAAGCGCTTCGCGGACCTCTGCCATGTCCGAGGTGGCCACGGCGCGTGCCGTGGGGACGTTTGCCGCGGCCATGATCTCCTTGGCGAACGCCTTGGAGCCCTCGATGTGCGCGGCGTCCTTGGAGGGCCCGAACACCGGGAACCCGGCCTCGCGCAGGGCATCGCCCACGCCCGCGACCAGTGGAGCCTCGGGGCCCACCACCACGAGATCCGCGCGCAGTTCGCGAGCCAGCTCGGTGACCGCTCGGGGGTCCTGAGCGTTCACGGCGTGCACGGGAACGTCCCGGGCGATCCCGGCGTTACCGGGCGCGGAGTGGACTTCACCGACCTTGGGATCCGTCAGCAGGGACTTGATTATCGCGTGTTCTCGGCCGCCTGGGCCCACCACCAAAACCTTCACGTGCTCAGCGTATCGGCACCGGGTACACCTACTCCAACGTTTCCCGTGATCGCGCTGACATACTGGGTTGCATGCACACTTTCAGTTCTGAACAGGCCGTTGATCTCGCAGAAGTGGAGCGCAGCGGGTTCGTGGAGTCCCGGCACCGCGGCTCGGCCGTGGTGCTGGCTCCCGACGGTTCCGTGGCCCTGTCCTTGGGTGCCCCGGACGAACTGATCTTCCCCCGTTCCACGCTCAAACCGTTCCAGGCCATTGCGTCCATGAAGGCCGGTGCCCCGCTGCGTGGAGGTCAGGTGGCCATTGCTGCGGCCTCCCACACGGGTACCTTCGATCACCTGGATGCGGTCAGCTCCATCCTCAAAGCAGCGGGCCTGACCCCCGACGCGTTGCAGTGCCCGCAGGACTGGCCCCAGGACGAGGACACCCGCGCTTGGTTGATCCGCACCGAGCGCGGCAAGAACCGCATGTGCATGAACTGCTCCGGCAAGCACGCGGCGTTCCTGTGGGCCTGCGTGGTCAACGAGTGGCCCCTGGACAGTTACCTGGATCCACAGCATCCGCTGCAGAAGCTCGTGGTCGAGACCATCGAGGATTTTTCCGGCGAACAGGCCCAGCACGTGGGCATCGACGGCTGCGGCGCACCGCTGACGGCGCTCACCCTCACCGGGTTGGCCCGCATGTACTCCACGCTGGGTCGCGCTGCACGCAACATCCAGGCGGACGCCCGCGCCGCCACGGTCGCTACCTCCATGCTCGACTACCCCGAATACGTCCAGGGTCCCGGCCGCTCGAACACCGTGATCATGGAGGAGCTGGATGTGATCACCAAGCTCGGCGCGGAGGGCGTGCTGGGCCTGGGAACCCGGGGCGGCTGGTCCGTGGCCATCAAGATGCTCGACGGTTCCTCCCGCGCCAATGCGCTGGTGGGCCTCACACTTCTCGCCCAGGTGGGTGCCATTTCCGCCGACGACGCCGCTCGCGTCCTGGACAAGGTGCTGCACCCGATTACCGGAGCCGGGAAACCCGTGGGCGCCATCAAGCTCGCGCGTCCCGTTCTGGACCTGTTCAACTGACCGGCACTGCTCGACAGATCCGCACCGACCGAGCCGCGACTATTTCTGGAGGCACCGCGCCGTGAGCGTGCGTCGCAAGATCAACCCCGCAGACGGCACCCTGGCCCTGGCCCGGTGGCGCCAGGACCCCGATGCATCACCGCGCAAGACCACGGCCTTGGCGGTGCGCTACTGCTTGGAAGAACTGGCCACCCGCGCCGAAGGAAACTCCGTGGAAGTGCGGGTACCTCCCTTCGGCGTGACCCAGTGCGTGGCCGGGCCCCGCCACACCCGCGGCACGCCCCCGAACGTGGTGGAAACAGATGCCCTCACGTGGCTTCGCCTGGCCACCGGACAACTCGAATGGGCGAGCGCCGTGGCGGACGGGACCGTGGCGGCGTCGGGAACCCGGACCGATCTCTCCGACTGGCTGCCGCTGTTCGACTGAGGTGATTGCCAGCGAATCCTCGGCGCTCACCAGCCCGCAAATACCGCGGGCAGGTGAACCCGCGATAGCCTGGAACCCATGAGTTCCGTGTCCAACAACACCCCCGAACCCGCACCCGACGAGCCCTCGCGCGCAACGAGAATGACCATCCGCCGCGCGCCCAATCTGCTCGCGTTCCTCATCACCGGCGCCATTCTGGGCGCGGTCGGGGGGTTTCTGTTCGGGCTCCTGGGCCCCGAGTCCCAGTACTACACGCGCGGCGCCATCGCGGGTTTCTTCCTGGTCATCGGCCTGGTGATCGGCGCGGGAGTGGGCTCGGTGGTGTCTTTGATCATCGACCGCGTTTCGCTCAAGCGCACCCGCAATGTCACCGCACACATTGATGACGTGCATGAAAGTGGTGACCGCCCCGGATCGTGAGA
The DNA here is from genome assembly GCF_039544365.1 of Kocuria gwangalliensis. Taxonomy (NCBI): domain Bacteria; kingdom Bacillati; phylum Actinomycetota; class Actinomycetes; order Micrococcales; family Micrococcaceae; genus Kocuria; species Kocuria gwangalliensis. The sequence continues at coordinate 159,966 of NZ_BAABLN010000001.1, forward strand.
CACTGCTGTGGTGGTTCGATCCGATGGAAAACTCACTCATGACCTCTTCCCCGGTGAAAAAGGCCCCCAGGACGCGTGCGGCGTTTTCGGCGTGTGGGCCCCCGGCGAGGATGTAGCCAAACTCTCATATTACGGGCTGTACGCGTTGCAGCACCGCGGGCAGGAGTCCGCGGGCATTGCCACGTCCGGTGGCGACCGGATCTCGGTCTACAAGGACATGGGGTTGGTGTCCCAGGTCTTTGACGAGACCACGCTGAACACCCTCCAGGGGCACGTGGCCGTGGGCCACTGCCGCTACTCCACCACGGGCGGGTCCCACTGGGCCAACGCGCAGCCCACCCTGGGTGCCACCCCGCACGGAACCGTGGCACTTGCGCACAACGGCAACCTGACGAATTCCGCCGAGCTGTACGACCAGCTCATCGACAAGTCGGGGTTCCCGTCCCGCGGTGAAATGGCCCAGGGCAACACCACGGACACGGCGCTGATCACGGCGCTGCTGGCCGAGCATCCGCATGGTTCCCTCGAGGATGCCGCCATGCACCTGCTGCCCAGGCTCACCGGTTCCTTCTGCCTGTCCTTCATGGACGAGACCACGCTGTACGCCGCTCGCGACCCCCAGGGCATCCGCCCGCTGGTGCTGGGCCGTTTGGAGCGCGGCTGGGTGGTCGCCTCCGAAACGGCTGCCCTGGACATCGTGGGCGCATCGCTGGTGCGCGAGATCGAACCGGGTGAATTCATTGCCGTGGACGAGAACGGCCTGCGGACCCGCCGCTTTGCGGAGACCAAGCGCGCCGGTTGCGTGTTCGAGTACGTGTACCTGGCCCGCCCGGACACCACCATCAACGGGCGCTCGGTCTACGAATCCCGCGTGGAAATGGGCCGCCAGTTGGCCCGCGAGCACGCGGTTGAAGCGGACCTGGTCATGCCCACCCCCGAATCCGGCACCCCGGCCGCTATTGGCTACGCGGAAGCCTCGGGCATTCCGTTCGGTCACGGCCTGGTCAAGAACTCCTACGTGGGCCGCACGTTCATCCAACCCTCGGACACCATCCGGCAGCTGGGCATCCGGCTCAAACTGAATCCGTTGCGCTCGATCGTCGCCGGTAAGAAGCTGATCGTCGTGGACGACTCGATCGTGCGCGGCAACACCCAGCGTGCCCTGGTGCGGATGCTGCGCGAGGCCGGGGCGGCGGAGATCCACATTCGGATCTCCTCACCGCCCATCAAATGGCCGTGCTTCTACGGCATTGACTTTGCCTCCCGCGCGGAACTGATCGCCAACGGGCTTGCCGTGGAGGACATCCGGGCATCCCTGGGGGCCGATTCGCTGGGGTACATTTCCCATGACGGCATGGTCGAAGCCACCAAGCAGCCCCGGGAGATCCTGTGTACGGCATGCTTCTCCGGCGAGTACCCCACTCCCCTGCCCGAGGCCGACAAGCTCGGCAAAGCCGTGCTCGAAGCTCCGGGTAGCTCAGCGCCGTCGTCGACGGTCCGGGAACCGAACGAGACCGAACCCCACATCCCTGCCACCCAGGAGAACAGCGCATGAGCAACATCCAAGACGGCGCCGGTGCCCAGTCCGTGACCTACGCGAGCGCCGGAGTGGACGTCGAAGCCGGCGATCGCGCCGTGGAACTCATGAAGTCCGCGGTCAAAGCCACTCACTCGGCCAAGGTGATCGGCGGCGTGGGGGGATTCGCCGGACTGTACGACGTCTCGGAGCTCACCAAGTACCGCAAGCCCTACCTGGCGACCTCCACGGACGGCGTGGGCACCAAGGTGGCCATTGCCCAGAGCCTGGACATCCACGACACCATTGGCTGGGACCTGGTGGGCATGGTCGTGGACGACATCGTGGTGGTGGGCGCCAAGCCGCTGTTCATGACTGACTACATTGCCACGGGCAAGGTGGTTCCCGAGCGTATCGCGGACATCGTGCGTGGCATTGCGTCCGCGTGCGACGCCGCCGGGACCTCCCTGGTCGGCGGCGAGACCGCCGAGCACCCGGGCCTTCTGGCTCCGGACGAGTACGACGTGGCCGGGGCGGCCACCGGCGTGATCGAGGCCGATGAGCTACTCGGCCCGGACCGTGTGCAGGCCGGTGACGTGATCATCGGCATGGCTTCTTCCGGCATCCACTCCAACGGGTACTCCCTGGTGCGCCGGGTCATCAATGTGGCCGGCTGGCAGCTGGAGCGTCAAGTCTCCGAACTCGGCCGCACCCTGGGCGAGGAACTGCTCGAGCCCACGCGCGTCTACACCGCCGATGTCCTGGATCTGGCCCGGACCTTCCCCGTCAACGGTCAGGACGGGCAGACGGGTCACGGTGTACGGGGTTTCTCACACGTGACCGGCGGTGGTTTGGCCGCCAACCTGGCCCGCGTGCTCCCCTCGGGGTTGCAAGCCACCGTGGACCGTTCCACGTGGGAACTGCCGGCCATTTTCCAACTGGTCGGTCAGCTGGGCAACGTTCCCCTACCGGATCTGGAGCGCACCCTCAATCTGGGAGTGGGCATGGTCGCCATTGTGGATCCCTCGGTGGCGGACGCCGCCGTGGAGCACCTCAACAAGCGCGGCGTGAATTCCTGGCTCATGGGCGAAGTGCGCCCCGTGGATCCCGCCGCTCGGCACGCAGGGTCGGACTGGGTGCAAGGCGCCAAGGGCGTGGACGGCGGCGGCGTGCTCATGACGGGCTCGTACGCCAACTGATCGTTCCCGGTCCTGCACAACAACAAGATGAACGCACAAGGAACCGCCCCAACCACTAGTGGTATGGGGCGGTTCCTTGTGGAGTACAACGTCCTGGGACCCGAAACATGGTGCTCCACGTTCGCGTGACGCATGCGTTGTGCTGGAGGTGACGCGGGCCTCAGTGGGTGTCCGCGTGAACCAGATCAGTCATAGTCGGAGTACTTCTCCGCGTAGGCCGAGTAATCATCTTCTTCCTCGTGACGATCCTCGTGGTCTACGGCTCGGGTGGACGGTTTGGTGGACCGCAGCTCGCGCTGCAGCGCCGAGTAGTCGGTTTGCGGGCTGAAGTACTTCATCTCCCGCGCCTGCCGTGTCGCCTTCGCCTTTTGACGGCCGCGCCCCATGGCGTGACCCCCTCTGCGTCTCGTGTCCGATGGGCGGCACCGTATCAACGCACTGCGCACACAGTACGGCCCCGGAGTATCTTGTCAGTTTTTCGTAGGTCCAGGTTACATGCTTTTACCCGCCCTTGCTGACGAGCGCTTCATCACATGACAAGAATCCCTTTACACAGTCCCGATCGTTGCAAACGCGTGCTAAAACGGCCACTCCGGGCAGTAAATCCACGGTGTTGAGGAACACACTTACCTTTCGTTCGCCCCTTGGGGGCCCATCTACGGGCGGCCGGCCGCTAAGGTATTACGGTCCGGGCGGCCGACGCCGCCACCTTCAGTTCAGAACGCAGGTTCCGTTATGAGCTCCTCGTCCCGCCCGGTTGCCGGACCCGACGACGCCACCGCAAGTTATCCCCACGACACTCACCCGGGTCTGGTTCCGGGTGTTTCCGTGGAGGAGCAGCGCGTCCGCTACCGCACCGACAAGATCACCTTCGGTGTGGCTGGGGCGCTGATCGTGGGTTTCGTGGTGTGGGGTGCGGTGTCCACCGAAACCTTGACGCAGGTCGCCTCGAGCGCACTGACCGGTGTGGTTACGTACGGCGGCTGGATCTTCACGTTGCTGGCCGCCGTGGTGCTGTTGTTCCTGCTCTACGTGGGTTTCTCCCGCTACGGCAAGATTCCCCTGGGCAAGGACGGTGAAGCACCCGCCTACTCCATGGGGTCCTGGATCGCGATGCTGTTCGCCGCCGGAATGGGCGTGGGCTTGATCTTCTTCGGCGTCTACGAGCCGATCACCTATTACATGACTCCCCCGCCGGGCCGCGCGGAAGCGGAGACATACCAGGCCATGCACTCTGCAATGGCTCAAACCATTTTCCATTGGGGTTTGCAGGCGTGGGCCATCTACGCGCTGGTGGGGGCCGCCGTGGGTTACGCCGCCTATCGTCGCGGTCGCCCGTTGTTGATGTCCGCCATTTTCGGTCAGCGGGCGCACCTGACCGTGGGCGGCCGACTGATCGACACCTTCGCCATTGTTGGCATCCTGTTCGCAACCTCCGCGTCCCTGGGTCTGGGAACCCTGCAGATCGGCAGCGGTCTGCAGATCATCACCGGGATAGGCGAAGTGGGCAATGGCCTGTTGATCGCCATCATTGCCATTCTGACCTGCGTGTTCTTGATTTCGGCGGTCTCCGGTGTGGCCAAGGGCATCCGTCGACTCTCCAACTTCAACATGGTCCTGGCCGCCATCGTGGCGTTCTTCCTGTTCGTGGCCGGCCCCACCGTATTCCTGTTGAACTTCATTCCGTCCGTGGTGGGCACGTACTTCGGTGAGATGTTCCAAATGATCTCGATGTCCGCGTCCTGGGGCCCGGAGGCCGAAGAATTCATGCGTTACTGGACCCTGTTCTACTGGGCCTGGTGGGTTTCCTGGGCACCCTTTGTCGGCACCTTCGTGGCCCGCATCTCACGCGGCCGCACCCTGCGCCAGTACGTGACCGTGGTGCTGTTGGCGCCCACCCTGATTTGCGTGCTCGCATTCTCGATCTTCGGTGGCACGGCCATCTGGCTGCAGCGCTCCGGCACCGACATCGCCAGTGCCGCCTCTCCCGAGGCGATGCTCTTCCTGATGCTGGATGCCCTGCCCCTCAGCCAGATCACGCCCATCGTGATCATCATTCTGTTGGCCGTTTTCTTCATCACTTCCGCGGACTCCGCGACCCTGGTCATGGCCTCCATGTCCCAGCAGGGCAAGCCGCATCCGGACAAGAAGATCACCATCTTCTGGGGTCTGGCGTTGGCCGGTGTGTCCTCGATCATGCTCCTGGTGGGAGGTTCGGACGCGTTGCAGGGACTTCAGGACCTGGTGACCGTGGCGGCGTTGCCGTTCGCGGTCATCCTGTTGGCCCTGATCCCCGCGTTCCTGCGGGATCTGAGTACCGATCCCATGAGCTTGCGCCACCGCTACGCCCGCAAGGCGCTGGACAACGCGGTGCGCCAGGGAATGGATCAGCACGGCGACGATTTCGCCATCGAGATCCGCCAGGAGAAGGGCCCGGCCGCCGCCGGCCGCGACATGGACTCCACCTCGGAGCGCATGAGCTCCTGGTACCAGCGCACCGACGAGGACGATCGACCCGTGGACTACGACTACCGCGAAGATCGGTATGTGGAGGACGAACCCGGCCGGTAAGGTCCCCATCCGAGAAGAACGCGCCGGTGGCTTCCCTTGTCAGGGCGCCACCGGCGCGGTGTTTCATCGGGGAGGCCGGGCCGACGCCGCAGCCTCACCCTGACGGATCAGTCGTCGACGATCTCCGCGTCCAGGATGTCGTCGTCGTGGCCGCTGGACGGTGAGCCCGCGGCGTCGTCGTGCGAGGACGTGACCGTGAGACCGTCCGCGGCGACGTCCGGATCGACGTCCACCCGGACGGTGTCCCCGTCGGTGATGTTGCCGGCGAGCAGGCCGCGGGCCAGGCGATCGCCGATCTCGCGCTGCACCAGGCGACGCAGCGGACGGGCACCGTAGGCCGGGTCGTAACCGGCCAGGCCCAGCCACTCACTGGCCGCGGGGGTGACGTCCAGGGTCAGGCGGCGCTGTTCAAGCCGCTTGGCCAGCTGCGCAACCTGGATGTCCACGATCTTGGCGAGATCCTCCACCGACAGCGGATCGAACATGATGATGTCGTCCAACCGGTTCAGGAACTCGGGCTTGAACGAGGCGTTGACCACGTTCATGACCGCTTCCTTCTTGGCGTCCAGATCCAGATTCTGGTCCACCAGGAACTGGCTACCCATGTTCGAGGTCAGGATCAGGATCACGTTGCGGAAGTCCACGGTGCGGCCCTGGCCATCGGTCAGGCGCCCGTCATCGAGGACCTGCAGGAGGATGTCGAAGACCTCGGGGTGGGCCTTCTCCACCTCGTCCAGCAGAACCACCGAATACGGACGACGCCGCACGGCCTCGGTCAGCTGACCACCCTCGTCATAGCCCACGTAACCCGGAGGGGCACCGACCAGACGCGAGACGGAGTGCTTCTCCGAGTACTCGGACATGTCGATCCGGACCAGGGCGCGTTCGTCGTCGAACTGGAAGTCCGCCAGGGACTTGGCCAGCTCCGTCTTACCGACACCCGTGGGCCCCAGGAACAGGAACGAACCAATGGGGCGATCCGGGTCCGAGATCCCGGCACGCGAACGGCGCACGGCATCCGCAACCGCCGTGACCGCGGGCTTCTGACCGATCAGGCGCTTGCCGAGCAGTTCTTCCATGCGGAGGAGCTTCTCCGACTCGCCCTGCAGCATTCTGCCCGCGGGAATACCCGTCCACGCGGAAATCACCTCGGCAATGTCATCCGCTGTGACCTCCTCCGAGACCATGGTGTCCTCGTGCTGGTCACCGGCCTCCTCCTGAGCCTGCGCAGCATCGAGGTCCTTCTGCAGGCCCGGAATCTCACCGTAGAGCAGCCGCGAAGCCTCACCCAGGTCACCGTTGCGCTGTGCGCGCTCGGCCTGTGAACGCAGATCGTCGATTTTGGCTTTGAGGTCGCCCACGCGATTCAGGCCGGCCTTTTCGGCCTCCCAGCGCGCATTGAGCGCATCCAGTTCGGCCTTCTTGTCCGCCATGTCCTGGCGCAGCGCGGCAAGACGTTCGACGGACGCCGGATCCGTCTCGTCCGCCAGGGCCAGTTCCTCCATGGTCAAGCGGTCCACCTGACGGCGCAGCTGGTCGATCTCCTCCGGAGCGGAATCGATCTCCATGCGCAACCGCGAAGCGGCCTCGTCCACCAGGTCAATGGCCTTGTCCGGCAGCTGCCGGCTGGGGATGTAGCGGTTGGACAGTGTGGCCGCGGCAACCAACGCGGAGTCCGCGATCTGCACCTTGTGGTGGGCCTCGTAGCGTTCCTTGAGCCCGCGCAGGATGGCCACGGTGTCTTCCACGGACGGTTCGCCCACGTAGACCTGCTGGAAGCGGCGCTCCAACGCGGCATCCTTCTCAATGTTCTCGCGGTACTCATCCAGGGTGGTGGCCCCGATCAACCGCAACTCACCGCGCGCCAACATGGGCTTGAGCATGTTGCCCGCGTCCATGGAACCCTCGGAAGCTCCGGCGCCCACCACGGTGTGGATTTCGTCGATGAAGGTCACGATCTGACCCTCTGACTGTCTGATCTCGTCGAGCACGGCCTTGAGCCGTTCCTCGAATTCACCGCGGTACTTGGCGCCGGCGATCATTGAACCGAGGTCCAGGGAGATCAGGGTCTTACCGCGCAGGGATTCCGGCACGTCACCGGCAACCATCCGCTGAGCCAGCCCCTCGACCACGGCGGTCTTACCCACACCGGGCTCACCGATCAGGACAGGGTTGTTCTTGGTGCGGCGTGACAGCACCTGCACCACGCGGCGAATCTCGGAATCACGACCGATCACCGGATCCAACGTGCCCTCACGGGCAATGGCGGTGAGGTCCGTACCGAATTTCTCCAGCGATTGGAAGGTGCCTTCCGGGTCAGGGCTCGTCACGCGGCGGTCACCACGGACCGTGGGGATGATCCGGCGCAGCTCTTCCGGGCCGGCCCCGGACTCCTCAAGCGCATTGGCCGCCTTGTCATTGCCGGAGGCAATACCGAACAGCAGGTGTTCGGTGGAAACGTAGTCGTCCCCTAGTTCGCGGGCGTAGTTCTCGGCAGTCTGCAGCGCCTGGAGCCCCGCCCGATTGAGCTGGGCCTGCGCGGTATGCGAACCCGATGCGCTGGGCAGCTGGCTGATAATGGTGCTGGCCTTGGCCGAGACAGCGTCCACATTGGCGCCGGTGGCAATGAGCACAGCCACGGCTACGCCCTCGCGTTGATCCATCAGCGCCTTGAGCAGGTGTGCCGGTTCGATCTGCGGGTTTCCCGCGGTTGAGGCATTCGTGGCCGCTGCGGCCAGTGCCTCTTGAGACTTGGTAGTGAATTTGGTGTCCACAGCATCTCCTTGCTTTGGTCAGGTGGTGGTCCCTTGGGCAAGAAACCATGAATCGCACGCATGCGCTCGTGCCTATCATTTAACTTGAGTCTACTCTACTCAACTCTAGAGGGGAAGGGATTATTCCCTCCGGAGCTATGTCGGAGCGGTTACGAGAAGCAGCTCGCGGACCTTATGCGGCATTTTTCCCGGTCGCGGAGCTCGCTCTCCTAGGCCCGGGAGGTGCTCAGGCGGGCGTGCTCAGCGGGGGCCAACTGAAAGGGCTGATGTGGGAGGTGACTCTGGGCCACATCCCTTCGGGCCTCGGCCCGGGGCCCGAAAGGACGCGGCCGACGCCGAGCGCGTGTTGTTCGCCGAGCTACTGGGCGCGCGTTTCGTCCCGCGCTCGCGTAGGCCACACCCGGCACCGTCAGGTGGTCCGCGGGCAGTTCCTCCAGCCCGATCAGAGCTGCCTGCCCGCTCTGCCAGTGAGCGGGAGCTCGCGTCCGCGAACTCGATGGCGGCGACGAAATCGCCGGTCTTTCCGTCCGGCTTCCGTCCCCGGTGCGGTCCCAGCTGGTCAACGAGCGCGCCGCCCCTACCCCGCGCGGAGGTTGGTCACATGGGAGCTAGACACTCGATTAGCAGGGCCGGGGATCCTCCCGCTCCTGCACTTCGTTGATGAGCCAGATGCCCTGCTGCTCGTCCTGGACCATGGTGTAGTCGAGAGCAAGGATTGAGCATGTCTGGCCGTCTGGACCATCCGCAGCGTCCTGCGTCGTGCGCACCAACGTCCGCGCCGTCAGCGTGTCACCAGACCCCGAGACGTCAAGGACGGCCAATTCTTGCCAGTAGGTGGTGAGCAGGCCCTCCCGCCAGACCTCGACCCCCTCCATCTGCTCTTGCATGGAAGGGGTGAAGAGGCCGAAGGCGGCGTCGTACTGGCTTCTGTTAATGGCGTCGCCGTGCAGGGCCAGTGACTGCGCCACCGCTGCCGCGCTTTCGTGATCCGAGGCGACGGTCACGTCGAGAGGCACGTCCCCCGTGGGTTGGGGAACGCCCGGGACCACTGGACATTCCACCAATGGCACCGACTGCGGGGCGGTGGCCCAATCGTCGATTATGGACTGGGCAGTCTGGTAGGACAGCGCATAAGCAGTACCCTCTACGGGCGTGCCAGCCGAGCCCGCCACCCCTTTGGCGAACACCACACCAAGTACGTCCCCGTCGATCGTCACCAGCGGCCCACCGCTGTTGCCGGGGTTCACAGCCGCGTCGGTCTGGACATAGCGCGCGGTGTCGCTGAAGCCCTCGGGCCGGGCGTTGGGGCTACTCACCACACCCTGGACGCTGGTGAGCCCACCCCGGAGGGGATATCCGAGGACGGACACGTCCTGACCAAGACGAGGCGGCTCCTCGGCCCAGGAAAAGATGTGGCCCTCCACGGGCTCGGCGACCCGCAGCAGGGCCAGGTCCGCCTCCTCGCTGTAACCGATGATTTCCGCGGTGGCGGCGGCTTGACCGACCGTCACCGCGGCCGCATCCGCGACGACGTGGGCGTTGGTGACGATGAGCGTGTCACTCACAGGGAAGCCGCTGCCCAAGAGCCCGGGCCCGTCGCAGGTTCCCGTCGAGATTTTGACCACTCCCGTACTGACCTGTTCGAGGGTGTCCGTCCAGACGGCCGGCACCTCCGGCGGTACCGATGCCGATTGCGGAGGAGCCTGGGCGGGCGACTCCAGCGTTGGTTCGGTCGGGGTCGTCGGATCCAACTGAAGCGGCGCCGTCGTGGCCGGCGGGGTCTGCTCATCCCCACCCTGATTCGGGTTGACCGTCACGCATCCCGACAGGGCGAGCGCCGAGGCTGCTGCCACGACCAGGAGTGTGGAGCGGGACTGAATAGCCATAATAGGATTCCCTCCGCCTGGCCGAGGCCGGCCCCCGCCGACAACGCTGCGGCCCTAAGCTGTGGACACCATGGTATGTCCTCGATGTGAAGCGGTCGAGACCTCACGTTTGTTGAAGAAGGACGCGCGCTTAGTGGCGTTCCCGATCCGAGGCATCGGTAGCGACAATGAGATCGAGTTCATCAACCGGGAGCTGTCCCGTTGATGCGAAGATCACCAAAAATAGGACCACCCCCACCTCAGACCTGCTGAACTTGGCCACAACGAGACGAGCACCGAGAACACAGCCTGCACAATCTGTACATCGCCAATTGGCCTTTCGAAGAAACCCAGCCGCACATTTTATGCAGGGTTCCCCGGGGACATGTTGGTATTGATGCACCCACCCCGGTTGCAGGGGTGAACGGATCGACCGAGCGTACGGTGCGGGTCGAGTAGCTCGGTATACCGCTCCGGGACGAGATCGACGTGTTCCTCAGCGCCCGATCCCAGTCAACTGTGCCCCGCGAAGACACCATGGCGATCATCCGTCCTTTCGCCCTGACGTAGGAATTACGTTCAGCACCGGGGGCGCCGCCTGGCCGACGGCCCGCGGCGTCTGCCTGCGCCGGAGCCGCCCCGTAGCATACTGACTGTCATCCCGGCTCACGAACGGAGGAACCATGGCGCTTGCGGATTTGGTGCTCGAGGGTGGAGGCGCCAAGCTGCCCGGCTTGATTGGAGCGATCAGCGCGCTCAGCGAAGGACCCGGGAACTACGAGTTCCAGCGCGTCGCCGGGACCTCGGCGGGTGCGATTGTCGGCGCGCTGACCGCGGCGGGCGCATCGATCGAGTTCATGAAGCAGGTGATGCTCGGCCAGGACTTCACTGAATTCGAGGACGTCGCCCCGTTGTTCCGGTGCGTCCCCGCGCTGGGCCAGGCCGGGGGGTTGCTGCTGCACCAGGGCATGTACCGAGGTCGGGCTCTGCACGCTTTCCTCACCGATCTGCTCGCCGACCTCGGAGTGCGGACGTGGGCCGACCTGCGCCAGGAGGACCCCGGTAGTTCACTGCCCCCGGAGCAGCACTACAAGCTCGTGGTCGTGGTCTCCGACATCTCCCGCGGTCGTGTCCTACGCCTGCCGTGGGACTACCGAGACCGGCTGGGCGTGGACCCCGATGACCAACCCGTTGCCGATGCGCTCTACGCCTCGGCCGCGATTCCCTTCTTCTTCCGGCCCCGCCGACTGCCGGCGGACCCCCGCGTGGTCGGCCATCGCTCGGTACTGGGCGTGGACGGTGGCCTGCTGTCCCGGTTCCCGGTGGACATCTTCGACCGCACGGACCTCCTGCCCCCGCGCTGGCCCACCATTGGCGTCAAGCTGTCCGCGCAAGAGACCGCCAGCACCGGATGGCGACCCAACCACAACACGTTCCAGTACGCGGTGTCGGTGATGGCGACCCTGATCAACGCTCGAGACAGCATTCACATCAACGACCCGGAGGTCACCGCCCGGACCGTCTTTGTGGACACAACCGGTTATCGAAGCACCGATTTCGACATTTCCCGGGAGCAGAAGCTCAACCTGTTCGATCGGGGCGCGCAGGCCGGCGAGCACTTCCTGACCGGCCGCGACGGTCAAGCCGGTGTTCCCCGAGACGGTCGCCCTCACCCATTGCCCTCAGCTGAAAAATGATATGTACCCTTACTTGTTGACAAAAGATCTGTAAGCTTAGGAAGTCGACCATGTGTTGTATGAAAGGTGCCACTATGAGCAACAAGAACAACCAGCGTCCGGGCGGCCACCAGGCCAACACCCAAGGTTCCACCGAAGCGCCGTCCAAGAAGGACATCGCCGCGGAGACCGGCAAGGCCGAAGGTCAGCATCTCAAGAACGAGGCGGCCGGATCCGGCCGACGAGTGAAGGAGACCGCCAAGGATCAGGCTGTTGCCGCCAAGGACGAAGCCGCACACCAGGCCAAGGACCTCCTGGGCCAACTCAAGGACGATCTGCAGAGCTACGTTGGCCCGCAGCAGGAGCGACTCGCTTCTACCGCGCGCTCCGTCAGCGACGAGGTCAACGCCATTTCCCAGGGCCAGAAGCCCGAAACCGACTACGTATCCGGTCTGCTCGGCAATGTCTCCGGCACCGTTGATTCGTTTGCCGCGTCCTTGGAGAACAAGAACGCTGAGGATCTACTCGGCGACGTCCGTCGATTTGCAGCCCGCCGCCCCGGCACGTTCCTGGCCATTGCTGCCGGCATCGGCCTGCTCGCCGGGCGCGCAACCCGCAGCGCCAAGGACAGCGATGAGATCGGCAGCAGCAACAACGCTGACGGTGGACAGCCCCGCGCCTACGGCACTCCCGCTGCCGACGAGACCTACGCGTACCGCGTCGAAACCGAAGCCACTGCGCCTCGCACCTACACCGACCAGGTTCCCGGTTCCGCTTACCCCGGACAGGATGGTGAGCGTCGATGAGCCACCCCATTCCACCGACAGAACCCGAGCGGCGCGCAGAAGAGGAATCCCTCGGCGAGATGTTCAAATCGCTGAGCACCAACCTCACCACTCTGATTCAGCAGGAGATCGCTCTTGCCAAGGCGGAGGCGACCGAGGCCGTCCAGAAAGCCACGGACTCGGCAAAAGACGCCGGTAAGGGTGCGGGCATGCTGGGTGGTGCCGGCGTAGCCGGTCACTTCGTTCTCCTGTTCCTGTCCCTCGCCCTCATGTGGGGACTGGGCAACCTGTTGGGCCTTGGCTGGTCCGCAGTGATCGTCGCTGTCATCTGGGCCATCATCGCTGCGATCCTCGCCGCGGTGGGCAAGAAGAACCTCGACAAGGGCAAGCGGAAGATCGCGCAAGCCACCAGCAATCCCCTGCCGAGAACCCGCGAAACCGTCAGCGAAATCCCGGATACCGTGAATCCCTCTAAGGAGACCCGATGAGCCAGCAGAACCCCGAAGAAATCCGCGCCGAGATCGAAGCCACCCGTGCTCGCTTGAGCGCCGACGTGGACGCCGTCACCGAGAAGGTGACCCCCGAGAACGTTGTGGACCGTCAGAAGACCAAGGCCCGCAACAAGATCCAGGATGTGCGCGAATCCATCATGGGTTCCAAGGACGACGCCCGCGATCTGCGCGATGAGGCCTCCTACCGCATGGATCAGGCAAGCAACGCCGTCAGCAATGCGCCGGCCGCTGCCAAGGCCAAGACCCGCGGCAACCCGATGGCTGCGGGCTTGATCGCCCTGGGTGCCGGCTGGTTGGTCGGTTCTTTGCTTCCTTCGAGTCAGAAGGAGCAGGAACTCGTGGCGGAGGCCGCGGACCGCGTTCAGCCGCACGTTCAGAGCGCCGTGGACTCCACCAAGGAAGCTGCGCAGAACATTGCGCAAGACTTGAAGGGACCGGCTCAGGAAGCCGCGCAGTCCGTCAAGGAAACCGCACAGTCCGGTGCGGAGAAGGTCAAGTCCCAGGGCCAGCAGGAAGCCAGCCAGCTCAAGGATTCGGCTCAGGATTCCGCTAAGAACGTCAAGGACAACACCCAGCAGGCGTGATGCCTGACTGTTGTGCGTACTACTGAGGGCCCCTGACCGGAAACGGTCGGGGGCCCTCCTCGCACCCACCGGGTACCAGTTAGTGCACTAAGCTCAGTAGTAAACATGTTGATGGACGCCGTGTGTGTGCAGCACCTCGCCCGCCGTTTCGAAGGGACCCACAGTGAACAGCGATTCCCCGTCCGAGCAGCCTGCTCCGCGCAAACCGAGCAAATTCCGCCGCTTCGACAATTTCGTCATGCGCTTTGTGGGGCCCGCGAACCGTAGTTCCATGAATCTGCGCGGCAACACGGAGATGAGCGACGAGGCCAAGGACTGGTACGACAACCTCCAAAACGACTTCGAAATGGTCAAGGACGCTAACGGCCAGACGTATCTACGCCGCCGAGGTCAGTAACTTCCGTGAACTGCAATTGCCCCGCGAATCGGCGAGATTCGCGGGGCAATTGCCGGAGGGGCGTCGTCGAGCGGGCCGAGGCCGCCGCGACCGTCAGTACTTGGCTGACTGACCCCCGTCAATGGGCAGCACGGTGCCGTTGACGAACGGGGCCTCACCGGACAGGAAGAAAGCAACCACCGAGGCCACCTCTTCAGGCTTGCCGAACCGCTTGAACGGGTTCACGGACACGAACTGCATGCCCGCTTCTTCCCAGTTCTCGGGATCCATCTGCTTGAGCGATGCCTCCACCATTGCGGTCATGATGGCACCCGGGGCAATCGCGTTAATGGTGATCCCGTACTGTCCGTACTCCACGGCCGAGTTGCGGGTCAGGCCCACCACGCCGTGCTTGGAGGCGGAATAACCGGACTGGTTACCCACGCCGCGGATACCACCCACGGACGCGCTGTTCAGCACGGAACCGTAACCCTGTTCGCGCATGATCTTCAGGACCGCCGCCATGCCGTAAAACACACCGTTGAGGTTGACGGACACCACCTTGGTGAACTCGTCGGCTCCGAAATCTTCGGTGAGGTTCTGCCGGCCTTCAATACCGGCGTTATTGAAGAAGCCGTCGATCTTGCCGAACTCGTTGACGGTGGCGTCCACCTATTTCTGGACCTGTGACTCGTCGGAGACGTCTGCGGCCACGGTCAAAATCTTGGCCTCGGGCGCGGTTCCGAGCACCAGGGCCTTGGCGGCTTCCAGTGCATCTTCTTTGAGGTCCACCAGAACCAGATCGGCGCCTTCGGAGGCAATGCGAACGGCAGATTCCAGGCCCAGGCCGGATGCTGCGCCGGTGATGATGACTACCTTGTCGGTGAAACGTGCCATGTGATGTCCCTACCTAGCCGGGAAGGCTGTGTGGCCATGGGACGCGGGTCGGCGCCCTCGGTTCCACCGTATCGAGGTGAGATGAACGTGTGCTTGTGCGTCAGGCCCAGACCCCGGACGTCCCACGCCGATGGCTGCCCACCAGGTGGGTGTCGACCACCCCGATTGCTTCCATCAGGGCGAACATCGTGGTGGGGCCCACGAACGTGAACCCGCGTCTTTTGAGCTCCCTGGACAGGGCCTTGGACTCGGGCGAGCCGGTGGGTACCTCGGCGAACGTCATCGGTTCCGGGGTGAGCTCTGGTTTGAACGACCACACCAGATCTACCAGTCCTCCGTCTTCGCGCAGCACCACCGTGGCCTGCGCGTTGGTGATGGTGGCGACTATTTTCTGCCGGTTCCGGATGATGCGCGGATCCTGCACCAGCCTGGCCACGTCGGATTCACCGAAGGCCGCCACCCGGTCCGGCTCGAAGTCCTCGAACACCTCTCGGAAGGCCGGCCGCTTGGCCAGCACCGTACGCCATGACAGTCCGGCCTGAAAGGCCTCGAGCGCCACGCGCTCGAACATCCCGGCCTCGTCCCGCACGGGCATGCCCCATTCGGTGTCGTAGTACTCACGCAGCAGCGGATCCTTGGCGGCCCACACGGGCCGCGCGAGCCCGTCCTCGCCGATGACCAGATCAGGATTGCTCGCCACCCGGCTCCTTTCCCGAGGTCGGTGCGGTGATGTCGAAGAGTTCGCACGCGGCGTCGTAATAGGCGTCGCTCGGGCCCAGATGCGTCATGCCCAGACGCAGGCACACGGCCTGCGATGCCGTATTGGCCGGGTTGGTCACGGCCACCACGCGCTCGAGGCCGCACGCGAAGGCGTGGTCCAGGACCACACGGGCCGCTTCGGTGGCGTAGCCGTGACCCCGGTGGTCAGGATGGAAATGCCACCCGATCTCGGTGTCCCGTTCAACCGCAGTAACGCTGTCCGGGATGGGTTTGAGCAGCAAGGACCCGGTTATGGTGCCACCCTTGCGGCACACCGCCCACAGCCCCTGCGCCGGTTCGGCCAGATAGCGTTCGTTCCACGCGTTGATCTTGGCCCGTGCCTCGATCATTGTCCGCACTCGCTGGGTGCCGTCACCCAGGTAACGCTGCACCTCCGGGCGCGAATACAGGCCCCGGACGAAGGCCGCGTCCCCCGGGGAATAGGGCCGCAAGATGAGCCGCGGTGACGCCAGTTGCCGCGTCATGGACGCCTGGATTCCGACGACGCCGCCGCGCCACTTCCGCGCCTCGGCTCACCGTGCCTCGGCTCACCGTGGGCACGCTGGGCCTCCATGCGGTCAAGTATCTCGTCCTCGCTGAGCGGTTCACCGCGCAGCGCCCGCCGGGTGTTGCGGAGGTCGGTGAGCGCCAGCAATACCAGGGCGACCGCCATGGCCACGGACATCACGCCCAAGGTATTGGCAAAGCCGTAGGAGATCCCCATCATGTCCGGGCCGGTCAGTGCGGTGAACACGGATGCGGTGCCGTCCGGCGTGGAATCCGGAAGGAAGAACCCGAACAGCGCCGTGACGATCCACGAACCGATCACCGTGAGACTCGCCCGAAGGCTCACCGACGCCGAGGGATAGAGCTTTGCGTCCCTGCCGAAAAGCACCGCGGCTACGGTGTGCAGCACCATCAGCGGAAGGCCCAGGGCAAAGGCGTACACCCAGACGAGCGACCCCAGCGCATCCACAGCTATGCGCCCGAAGACAACCCAGATGACCAACACCATGGCCACCGTGGGCATCATCCTGGGCAACGCGCGCCGCCACACAGAACCAGGTCGGTGCAATTCGCGGGGATGCGTCTCGTAGGAGCTCATGTCTTCATCGTAAGTGCGCCGCTACCGAACCATGGGCATGCAGCACACACCCGTGCTGCTCACCGTCGTGGAACTGAATCTTCCGGCCAGTACAGTGACACCATGACCGATATTTCATTCCCCCGCGCAGTACTTTTCGATCACGACGGAACACTGGTGGACACCGAACCCTTATGGGCGCAGGGCAAGGAGCAACTGGCGGCAACCCACGGCGGGGAGTGGACCCAAGCGGACACGGACGCAACGCTGGGTCAGCCCATCGCCAAGACGGTCGAGCGCCTCAGCGAACTCGGTGTGCCCGGTGATCTGGATCAGGTGTTCCAGGAGTTCTACACCGTGCTCGAGAAAATCCTCGAAGCGGACCCGCCCGGCTTCATCGCCGGCGTCGAGCCGCTGTTGAAGGATCTCGCGGAAGCGGGTATCCCCGCGGCCATTGTCACCAATGCCACCACGGACGTCGCCAAGTACACGGCCTCGATTGCGCCGGACAACCTTTTTCAGGTGATTATCGGCGATCAAGAGGTCGCCGCGGGTGTGAAGCCCAAGCCGGACCCGGATGCCTACCTGCAAGCGGCCAAGCGTCTGGGCGTGAAACCCGAGGACTGCGTGGTCATTGAGGATTCTCCATCTGGTGCGCAGGCCGGTGTTGCCGCCGGCATCATCACCGTGGCGGTCCCCGGCGAGCAGGAAATCCCGGCCCAACCCGGCGTGATACACGTGCCCAACCACTCGGAGCTCACCCTGGATTTGCTGCGCACGCTCAAGCCGTGATGCCCCCGCGCTCAACCCACGAACCGGCTCTATACCGTAGGGCGGCCAGTTCTGGATTCCAACCATTGTTAGAACGCCCCGAAAGCGAGTGTTCCTATGAGGGCCACGGTCAAAATGACGATTGTAGATATCAACCCGAGGAACAGAGGCTTGACTCCGACCCGGATCAAGCTGGGTATGTGCACACCCAGCCCCAATGCGAACATGGCTGCGGCCAGCAAAAGCGTTTGCACGATATGCAAATCTGCCAGGAGACTTTCGGGGAGAATTCCCGCCGTTCTGATCAGCATGGAGGCAATGAAGCCCACTACGAAGAGAGGCACGAGCGGGGGCTTTTGTGCGCCAGTCTCGGAACCCTGGCGCCTCATGTAGAGCGAGATTCCCGCGATAATCGGAGCCAGCGTGATAACCCTTGACAACTTGACCGTGACTGCCACGGCCAGGGCACCGCTACCGACAGCCCCGCCAGCAGCCACTACTTGAGCCACTTCATGGGTGGAGGCTCCGATCCACATTCCTATCGACTCATCCGGCAGACCGAATAGGCCGCCGAGGAAGGGGACCAGAGGAATCATTAGGGTTCCGTACAGAACGACCAGCGAAACAGCTGTAGCAACTTCATCGCTCTTGGCCTTGGTTGCCCCTTCAGCGGCAGCCACCGCAGCGGCACCGCAAATCGAGGACCCGGTCGCAATGAGAATTCTCTGGGCGAGGCCAACTCCCATGAGTTTGCCCACCCACATGGTGACGAAGAAGGTAACGGCTACCGACACCACCACGACCAGCAGTACACCAGCGCCCAGATCCAGCACAGCGGACAGTGAAAGCTCCAGCCCAAGAAGCACAATACCGGCGCGCAAGAGTCGTTTGGCTGCGAACCCCACTCCCGGCGAAAGGACCGAGGGGACGGTGACAAGATTGCGCCACAAAGCACCGAACACGATGGCGATCAGCAACGCACTCACACCCGTCAGCACCTGGGCAGCCAACCATGCAACCCCGGCACCGAGCAAGCACACCACTACTCCCGGAACGCGCACCGCCGTACGTCGAATTGTCTTTCGGATGCCTGTGAGCTCAGTGCCGGCTGTCGACACTGGAACCTCGACGATATCGGCGTGAAGTGTGTTGCGATCTGTATGACTCATACCATCGAGAATCACAGCAATTAGGGCTGGACAGTAGCCTCCGGTTCACTAACGCTGCCATATGATGGTGATATGTCATACCGCACGACGAGCCTCGATAACTGGTTGAACTTGTCCATGTTGCGGCTCGTGGTGGGCGTGGCAGATCACGGCAGCTTGAGCGCGTCGGCTCGAGCGGCACACATGGCTCAATCCAATGCCTCCAGGTCCATCAGGACGATGGAGCGACGCTTCGGTTACGCTCTCCTGCGTCGATCAACTCGGGGTTCAACCCTGACCCAAGAGGGCGTCCTAACCGTCGAGTGGGCCCGAGACATCTTGGACGCAGTGGATCGGCTCGGCGCTGGTGCCGAGGCGCTTTCCCACAGAGGGGATGAAGAACTGACCATTGGAACCAGCATGACCATTGCGGAGCATCTACTGCCAGCGTGGATCGGTCCCTTTCGCGCTCGGCACTCGCAGGTCACGACCAAGTTGCGGGTTATGAACTCCGCTCAAGTTATCGAAGAAGTGAGCAGCGGGGCAGTCACCCTCGGATTTGTTGAGACCCCGGACGTTCCACCGCCCCTGTCATCCACTGCCGTATGGACAGATCAACTTGTCGCAGTGGTGAACGAAGCACACCCTTGGGCGAGGCTAGACAGGCCATTAGATGTTCAGTCACTAGCCGTCACGCCCTTGGTGGAGCGCGAGGAAGGTTCCGGTACCCGTGCCTTCCTCGACCGACTCGTGGGGAACCACCGGCCATCCCCCCTGCTGGAACTGAATAGCAACTCTGCAATTTGCCAAGCTGCCATCGAAGGCATCGGTCCAGCCGTCCTGAGCCGGCTCGCTGTTCAGAGCTATCTACGCAATGGACTCCTGATAGAGGTGCCAATTAGTGGGCACGATCTTGAGCGCACTCTGAGAGCATTGTGGACGGATTCCGCATCCCTATCGGTTGCAGCGCGAGATTTCCTCGAGATCGCGCGGACCGGCTCGAAAGGTTCAAAACCACATACGGTTGGGTAGCGCGATTCGCGCACTGCGAAGGGTGCACATAATAAGGCGGGGCGGCCGGTTTCAATCTGAAACCGACCGCCCGTGTTATCAGTACCCGGGGTCAGCGGGAGCCCTGGTCCTGGCGATTCGCCCGGCGACGGCGCTGGGCCGCAGCGGTCGCACGGTCCGGGGTCTGACCGGTCGAGTGCGAACGCTGGGTGGACGTACCGCGCTCCCCGCGCGCCTTGTCGCCACGAGTACCCGATGCCGAACCGGCACCCTGTGACTTACCGCTGAAGCGGCGGTTACCCGAACCGGCGGCGTCGGAACGCGACACGTTGCTGCGTGCACCGCCCGAGCGTGTACCGCCGGAACGCTTGTTCTCGCTACGGGCAGCACCGTCACGAGGTGAACCGCCCCGCTCGGTGCGGGAGCGACCGCCACCGGAACGGCCGCCATTGCGACCGCCCGAGCGAGCGCCGTCGTTGCGACCACCGGAGCGCGGCTTGGAACCACGACCGCCTTGGCCACCGCCGTTGCCGGTCTGGGCCGCAGGCTGGGGTGCAACGCGCTCGGCACGCTCGCCCACCAGGTCCGCGACAATCTCGGAACCGGGAGACACGGCGTCAACGCGAGCGCGTACGCCGGCTTTGTGCATGAGCTTGTCCACGTCACCGCGCTCTTCGGTCGTGGATATGGTGATCACAGAACCGGAGGCACCGGCGCGAGCCGTACGGCCGGAACGGTGCAGGTAGGACTTGTGCTCGGCGGGCGGGTCGATGTGAACGACCAGCTCCACGTCGTCGACGTGAACGCCGCGGGCGGCAACGTCGGTGGCCACGAGCACGCGCACCTCGCCGTCCGAGAACGCGGACAGGTTGCGGTCACGGGCGTTCTGCGACAGGTTGCCCTGCAGGTCGACCGCGGGGATACCCGACTGATTGAGCTTCTTGGCCATTTTCTTGGCGCGGTATTTGGTACGCGTGAACATCATACGGCGACCGGTGCCGGAGGCCAGGGTCTCGATGAGGGCCTGCTTGTCGTCGTTTTTCACGACCAGCACGTGGTGATCCATGGTGGTCACCGCAGCCTTGGCGACATCCGCCGAGTGCAACACGGGGTTGCTCAGGAACTTCTTGACCAGGGTGTCCACGCCGTTGTCCAAGGTCGCGGAGAACAGCAGCCGCTGGCTCCCCTTGGGGGTGCGGGACAGGATGCGGGTGACCACGGGCAGGAAGCCCATGTCGGCCATGTGATCGGCTTCGTCGAGGACCGTTACGCGAATCTCGTCCAGGGTCAGAACGCCCTGCTTGAGCAGGTCATCCAGGCGGCCGGGGCAGGCCACCACGATGTCCACGCCCTTGGCGAGTTCCTGCTCCTGGCGCTTTTGGGACACGCCACCGAAAATCACGGTGGTACTCAGGCCGGCAGCCTTGGCCAACGGGGCCACGGTGCGGTCGATCTGGGTGGCCAGCTCACGAGTGGGAGCCAGCACCAATCCGGTGGGGCGGTTGGCGCGGCGAGGTGCGCGAGCGGCGCCCTCCACCATGCCCGCCAGACGAGCCACGAGCGGCAACGCGAAGGCAACGGTCTTACCGGAGCCGGTGCGGCCACGGCCCAGGACGTCCTGGCCGGCCAGCGAATCGGGAAGAGTTTTTTCTTGAATGGGGAAGGCTTCGGTGATGCCCGTGCGGGCAAGGTCAGCCGAAAGGACCTCGGGCACACCGAGGTTTACAAAATTAGTAGACAAGGAAAGTCTTTCAGGTTGGTCCACGCGAAACGATTCCGCGCGCACGCGCCATGAGCCATAAACGGGGCGCGAACTGCGCGCCTTGGACCGGCGCGCCAACCTCGTGAAATGCACGAGGGAACCTGGCCAGTGTACACGCGTCACCTACTGGCCGGTTAGGACGCAGGCCACAAATGGGCTCAACCCTGAATGGAAAACCATTTGCGGCCCGGGACCTTTGCGGATCCCGAGCCGCCTGAATACAAAGAGTGGTCCATCAAACGGCGGTGTAGCCACCGTCCACCAGGTAGTAACCGCCGGTCATGAAGGACGCATTCTCCGAGAGCAGGAACGCGGTCAGCTGCGCCACTTCTTCGGAGGTGCCCAGGCGCCCCATGGGGTGGGCGTTGACCAGGGCTTCCTTGGTGCCGGCCGGGAGGTTGGCGAGCAGCGGAGTCTCGATGTACGCCGGGCCCACCGCGTTGATGCGCACACCGCGCCGGCCGTAGTCCACGGCGGTCTGCTTGGTCAGGCCCACCACACCATGCTTCGCTGCGGTGTACGCGCTGTTGCCCACGCCGGTGGCCACGGTGGAGTGGATCGAACCGATATTCACGATGGCCCCACCGCCGTGCTGTTCGATGACCGGCAGTTGAGCAGCCATGCCGTAGGCAACGCCGTTGAGGTCGATGGCAACGGTGCGGTCCCAGGCATCCATGTCGGTCTCGCCCAGCGCCTCGACCTGGCCGCCCACGCCGGCGTTGTTCACGGCATAGTGCAGACCGCCGTACGTCTGCACCGCGAAGTCCACGGCGGCCTGGGCGTCCTCGCGCCTGGCGACATCCTGGCGAATACCCGCCGCGTTACCACCGGCGGCCATGATGGCCTGGACCACGTTGTCGATGCCGGTGGAGTCGATGTCCGTCACCACTACCTTGGTGCCGCGCTTGGCCAGATTCCTGGCAATTGCCTCGCCGATTCCCGACGCCGCTCCGGTCACCAACGCCACGCGTCCGTTGAACTCAGACATGTCCACTCCTTCTCCTCGGGATCACTTCCTCCCTTAGAGTCTTAGTGTTTTCGCGCACAAATGCCAGGGACGCCCCTGTGTTGCTGACCGCTGGGGAGTCAGTCCTCTTCTTCAGCAGCCTTCTGCGCGTCCTTCTCGGCGCGCAGTTCCTCGGAGGCCTTTTCTTCCTCGGCCTTCTCCTCTAGCACCACTTCGGTGAGGAGCTTGGTCATTTCCTTGGCCACGCTGGCCGCGGATTGCGGGTTCTGACCCGTGACCAGGTGGTCATCCACCTGCACGTTGTCCTCCCAATTGTCGGCAACCTTGACCGTGGCACCCTGTTCTTCGAGCTGGTCCTGCAGCAGGTAGGGAACCACGCCTGTCTTGCCCACTTCTTCTTCCTCGGCATTGGTGAACGCTGCCACCTTACGGCCGGACAGCAGGCCGATGCCGTTGCCCAGTTCCACATCCACCAGGCCGGAGGGACCGTGGCAGACCGCGCCGACCACTCCGCCGCTGTCGTACACGGTGGCGATCAGCTTCTGCAGATCCTTGTTACCCGTGAAGTCCCACATGGTTCCGTGGCCGCCCACCAGGAGTACTGCGTGGTACTGGGAGGGATCCACCACAGCGATCTTGGGGGTGTTGTACAGGGATGCCTTGACGGTCTCATCGGTGGTGAAATCGACCTGAACGGGGTCTTCTTGATCCATCCCGTCCTGCGGCGGCTGGCCGCCCTCGATGGATGCGAAATCCACGAAGTAGCCGGCGTCGCGGAACACCTTCCAGGGGTGTGCCGCCTCGCCCACGAAGTAACCCGTGGCCTCTCCGGTGTCGCCCAGGGTGTCATGGCTGGTTAGTACCAACAGAACCTTTTTCATGGTGCCCATGTCCATGCGTGCTCCTTTCGGCCGGCGCGCAGCAAGCGCGCGTGTGAACGAGTTCACCCTAGGCGGGGTGGTCACTGTGCTTCCAGCCGCGTTCGCTGACGGCACCTTGTCGCGGCAACTGTTGACGCATCACATCGATCCGCTGTTAGCATGAACCCGACAGTTGTAGCGGGTCGTGTTCATCGCCCGTACTTTTCCGAAGAAAGGGCATTGACGTGCGCATTTCCAACGCCATTCTCCGCGCCGTACCCGGTGCGTTCCTCCTGCAGTCCGGTTACGGCAAGCTCAGCCTGGACGCCGAGTCCGCAGAAGGCCTCAAGCAGTTCGCTGCCACCGGCGTTCCCCAGTTCGCCGATTGGGATTCGGAGACCTTCGGTAAGTTCATTGCCGGCTCCGAACTGGCCATTGGTGCGCTGCTGGTCACCCCGTTCGTCTCCAAGCGCCTGGCCGGTGCCGGGCTGCTGGCTTTCTCCGCGGGCCTTCTCACCATGTACTTCCGTAACCCGGAAATGACCCAGGACGACGGCGTTCGTCCGTCCGAGTCCGGCCTGACCCTGTCCAAGGATGCCTTCATGGCAGCCATTGGTGCAGCCCTGGTGGTCCAGAAGTAGTTCCCTCCTCCCCCGAAAGTTTTACCGACGCCGCAGCGAGCCACTGCGGCGTCGGCGCCGCTTAAGGCCTCCCCGGGCGTGGACTCGCCGCCGAATGAGCGGTAGGGCGCACACGACTCGCTGGTACGTTAACCATCAATTCGTAGACCCCCCCCTCGAGGAAAGCCACGGCTCCCCATGGACACGCTGCAATCAATATTCGATGCCATCCGCAATGTGATTTGGGGTCCCTGGCTCCTGATCCCCCTACTGTTGGGCGTGGGAATCTTCCTGACCGTGCGACTTCGGGGCATCCAGTTCTTGCTGTTCGGCAAGGCCATGAGCTTGGGGTTCGGCCGCCGTTCCAAGCAGCAGGGTGGGAAAGGTGAAATCTCCTCGTTCGCGGCCATGTCCACCGCGCTGGCCGCGACCGTGGGTACCGGAAATATCGTGGGTGTGGCCGCTGCCATTTTCATTGGGGGCCCGGGCGCATTGTTCTGGATGTGGATCACTGCCCTGTTCGGCATGGCCTCCAAGTACGCGGAATGCTTCCTGGGTGTCCGGTTCCGCACACGTGACTCATCCGGGCAACTCACCGGTGGGCCGCAGGTCTACCTGGTGCGTGGCATTCCCAACAAATTCGGGCGTTTCCTGTCTCTCATGTTCGCGGTGTGCTGTGTGGTGGCAACCTTCGGTGTGGGCAACATGACCCAGGGAAACGCCATTGCGAGCAACCTGGAACACACCTTCTCCGTGCCGCCCCTGCTCACCGCCGTGGTACTGGCCGTGGCCACCGGTCTGGCGCTTCTGGGAGGCATCCGCTCCATCGCCAAGGTCACCACACTGATGGTGCCGCTGATGATCGTTCTCTACATCGTTTCGGGTCTATACATCATCGGCGTCAATTTCCAGGGCATCCCCGAGGCCATCCGCTTGATCTTCACCGGCGCGTTCACCCCCATGGGCGCCACCGGCGGCTTTGTGGGCTCCACCATCATGATGGCCATCCAGATGGGCGCTGCCCGTTCGCTGTTCTCCAACGAGTCGGGCATGGGCACCGCCTCCATTGCGGCCTCCGTGGCTCAGACCAGCCACCCGGTGCGACAGGGCCTGGTGTCCATGACCCAGACCTTCGTGGACACCTTGGTGGTCATCTCGATCACCGGTTTCGTCATCCTCACCACCGGTGTGTGGGACCAGGGCAACCCCGGCACGATGACCTCCATCGCGTTCTCCACCGGCCTGCCCGGCGAATGGGGCGGGATCGTGGTGACCATTTGCCTCGTCCTGCTGGGGTACTCGACCGTGCTGGGCTGGGCCTACTACGGCGAGCGCAACATGGAACGCCTGGCCGGCTACAAGGCAGCGGCCGTCTACCGTGTGCTGTTCTCCATTGCCGCCGGCCTGGGAGCACTGGCACCGTTGACGCTGGTGTGGTCCTTCTCGGACATCATGAACGGGCTCATGGCCATCCCCAACCTGATCGGACTGATCCTGCTGTCCGGCCTGGTGGTGCGCGAAACGAGGCTGTACCTCAAGAATGATCCCACGTTCACCGCCACACCCGAAGAGATCGACCACTTCATGGGCGATCACCAGGGTGCACTGGATGCGCAAATCGATCACACGGTGGATTTTGCGTCGAACCGTCCCGGGCTCAGCGAAACCGGTTCCGTGCCGAAGCTCAGAGCCGTTGATCCCTCGAGTTCGCCGAACCGCCCGGACGGCGCCGCGTCACCGAAGTAGCGAATCGCGGCTCACCGACAAGCGCTGGGTCATGGTGTGGGACTTACCGGCATCCACGTGAACGGCGTCACCGAGCACGTTGGCGGTCTCCACGCACACCATGGACTGCCACTCGGCATCCGCGAAATCGTCCATGGCCTTGGACTTCTCCGTCCACGGGTTCCACACCACGGTATTGGCCGAGCCCTCCTTGGCCACCGTGATGGTGCGCCCCATGGCGGGGTCCTTCACCCGCACGGTGTCTTGGGAGTGGTACACGCGGTCGGTTTCGTCCGTGATCGTCACGGCACCGGACTGCTGCTCCTCCTGCTGGGCCACCTTGTCGAAGTATCGTGCGCCGTCCAGGCCATCGATGCTGATGCGCCGGGAATCCCCCACCGACAGGTAGGTGTGCAGTGCTTCTTCGAATTCGAACGCGGTGGATCCGGTGTTCGTCACGGTCAGCGACATGATCAGCTCCGCTCCGAAATCCACGGTGTAGACGGCGCGGAACGGGTGCGGGAACGCGCCGCGTAACTGAGGGTCGATGTCCTCGTGGGTGAGGATGAAGCGCGCGGTGGCGGCAGCGGCGTCGTCCTCAGAAATCCTGTCCGCGAGCTTCCATTCCGTGATGCGCGCGAACCCGTGGGCGGGTTTCAAATCCCCGGAGCGGCCGGGGCCGAACCACGGGAAGCAGATCGGTACACCGCCGCGGATGGCCTCCCCCACACTGTCCTTGGCCTGGGACGACACCCACACCACCGGATCGGCACCGGTGGGCGCCCAGGACATCACATGGGCGCCGTACGTGCGGACCGTACCTGAACCGGACGGGCAGGACAGTGTCAGGGGCGAGGGCAGTCGAGTCATGCCCCCAGCTTAGGCACTGGTCGGTGCCGACAGGCTCAGCACGACCGGAGTATTACCTCTCCAGCTCGGCATGATCCACGGGCTTCTCCATCTCGGCCTTGAACCACTCGAACGCCTGTCGGTGGGTTGCCGTGCGCCGCACGAACGCCCACGCAATACCCAGACCGGCCAGCCAAATGGGCAGGGACACCAGACCCGCCGCCGTTTCGGGTTCGGTGGTGAGCGTCCACACCACGAACGCGAAGAACACCAGCACCGCCACGCACATGAACAGGCCGCCGGGCATCTTGTACTCGGAGGCCGCATGGCGCTGCGGGTGCTTGCGGCGGTAGCAGATGTAGGACACCAGAATCATGGACCACACGAACATGAACAGCTGCGCAGCCACGGTGGTGATCAGGGTGAAGGCGGCAATGATCGAGTCCCCCGCGTACAGCACGGGGATGGTCAGCAGGAGCACGAGCGCTGTGACGCCCAGGGCGCGGGCCGGCACACCCGCGGTGCTCAGGTAGCGGAAGAAGCGCGGGGCACTGCCCTCGGCGGAGAGGCCGAACATCATGCGGGAGGTGGAAAACACGCCGGCGTTGGCGGAGGACATCGCCGAGGTCAGCACCACGAAGTTGACCACGGAGGCCGCGCCGGCCAGACCCACGAGCGAGAACATGGACACGAACGGGGACTGCCCGGGGTCGACCGAGCTCCACGGGGTCACCATGAGGATGGCCAACAGCGCACCCACGTAGAAGATCAGGATGCGCACGGGCACCGAGTTGATGGCGCGCGGCAGGGTTTTACGGGGATTGCGTGCCTCGGCGGCGGTGGTACCCACCAGCTCAAGACCTACGAACGCGAACACAGCGATCTGGAATCCTGCGACGACGCCCATGATTCCGTTGGGGAACCAGCCGCCGTTGTTCCACAGGTTGGACACCTGCGCCACGTGACCGTCCGGAGAGGTGAACCTGGTAGCCACCATGATCACACCCGCCACGATCAACGACAGAATGGCCACGATTTTGATCAGGGCGAACCAGAACTCCATCTCGCCGAAGTTCTTCACGCTGGCCCAACGTCTTGTAATGCAGGTTGGACAGCAACAGCTCACCCATGGCCCGCATGACGAAGAACAGGAAGAACCCAATGGTCATGTACACGAACACCACGGCGGGACCCGCCAAGGAAATCGTGCGCCCGGATCCCATGAACAGGCCGGTGCCAATAGCACCGCCGATCGCGATGAGCTGGATGTGTCGATTGGTGAGACCTAGGCTGAGACCAGGCCGGTCATGCGAAGTTTCTGCGACGCGCTCATGAGTCATACCGTCAGACAGTACTCCTCACCACCGCGAGGGCAGCGCCGACATGGGAACGACCCCCGGGCTCGTGGCCCGGGGGTCGTTCCGCTGACTCAACAATCACACGGCTCGGCGAACGAACTGCTTCCGCGTGATCAACGGTTGGTGAGCTCGTACGTGTCGATACCACCGTCGCGGTCCTTCATGAAGGTGTCCACGTCCTCTCGGGTGGCCCGCAGCTTGGGGTCGTTGCGCAGGTAGTGTCTGGTCTCGCGCGCAATCAGCCCGGACAGGATCAGCAGACCCAGCAGATTGGGCAGCGCCATCAAGCCGTTCATCACGTCCGAGAAGGACCACACGATGGCTAACGGAACGGTTGCGCCAATGAACACGACCACGGAGAAGAACACCCGGTAGGGCATCACGGCGCGGCGACCGAAAAGCCGCTCCATGCACCGCTCACCGTAGTAGGCCCAGCCCAGGATGGTGGAGTAGGCAAAGAGCACCAGGCCCACGGTCACGATCAGGTGGCCCCACACTCCGGGCAAGCCGTGAGCGAATGCCTCGCCGGTCATGGTCGCGGCGGTGTCCTTACCCTGGTCCCACACGCCGGTGGTCACGATGACCAGGCCGGTGCAGGACACCACGATGATCGTGTCGATGAAGGTCTGGGTCATGGACACCAGGCCCTGACGGACCGGGTGAGTGGTCTTGGCCGCGGCCGCGGCAATAGCGGCCGACCCCATGCCGGACTCGTTGGAGAAGATACCGCGGGCCACACCCATTTGGACGGCCAGGATGATGGCGGAACCGGCAAAGCCGCCAACGGCGGACGTGCCGCTGAAGGCATCGCCGAAGATCAAGGCGAAAGCTGCGGGGATGGCGTCCACGTTGGCGATCAGGATGTACAGGGCACCCAGCACGTAAAAAATGATCATGACGGGCACCAAACCTGCGGTGACCCTGCCGATGGATTTGATGCCGCCCACCAGAACCAGCAGGGTCAGCGCGGCCAGAATCAGGCCGGTGATCCACACGGGCACACCGAAGGAGGACTCCATGTTCGCGGAGATGGAGTTGCCCTGCGTCATGTTGCCGATACCGAAGGATGCCAGCACCGCCGCGATCGCGAAGAACAGCGACAGGAACGTGCCGAATCCATTGGGGATGCCGCGTTTCAGGTAGTACTGCGGGCCGCCCGAGATCTCGCCGGCGGCATCACGGGTACGGAATCGCACGCCCAGGAACGCCTCGGAGTACTTGGAGGCCATGCCGACCACACCCGTGACCCACATCCAGAACAGAGCGCCGGGGCCGCCAATGGAGATGGCCGTGGCCACACCCACGATGTTGCCGGTGCCCACGGTGGCCGCGAGCGCGGTGGTGAGTGCCTGGAACTGGGAGACGTCACCGCCGGGGGCGTCCTTGTCCTGACGTTCGAACAGCGCCAGTCGCAATGCGGGGATCAATTTGAACAGTTGGATGCCACCCAGTCGGATGGTCAGATAAATACCGGTTCCCAACAGAAGAGGGATCAGGAAGAACGGGCCCCAGATGAAGCTGCCTGCTGTATCCAGAATGCCGGTGAGTGACTCAATCATAGAGATTCCTCGGGTTGAGAGGTGGGGTCTGTGATACGTCACTACATTGTGAGCTGTATCTCGTTGGGTGGAATTGAATCACATTCAAAGCCAATCCCCAGGTAACGGGCGTTCGCCGGGTGGTTGTGTCGGCCCTTTCGCTCACTTCTGGCGCGCCCCGGGAGGCCGACGACGTCGCTCGCGGGGGCGGCGTCGTCGGCCCCTGTGGTCTGGGACGCGTTATCTGCGGGCGGCCAGAACCGCGCCGAGCGCGACAAGTGCGCACGCGGCCATGGTTACGACCATGGGGACGGCGGAGTGGTCTCCGGCCAGGCCGGACAGCGGCGAGACGATGCCGCCCAGGACGAACTGGGACATACCCACCACCGCGGATCCCGTGCCGGACAGGCGATGGGCGTGCGCGCGGTCCTGGGCGAGGGCCACCGCGTTGCCGAAGATGAACCCGATGCAGGACTGCATGAGGAACAACAGTATCAGCGTGGGGATGCCCACCACACCCAGGAGCACCAGAATCATGTTGAGGCACGCGGTCGCGCTCATGCCGATGACCCCCATGAGTAGGAGAGCGCGCGGTTCGCGGTTCTTGACCAGTCGGGTGTTGAGCATGGCCGTGACGATTGCGCCGGCGGCATTGACGGCGAAGATCACCGAGTACGCGAGGGCGCTGTAGCCCATTACGTTCTGGATCACGAAGGACGACGCCGAGACATAGGAGAACAGGGAACCGAACCCGAACGCGAAGGTCAGGGCGTACAGGGTGAACCAGCGGTCCTTCACAACCGTGACCGCGTTGCGCACGATCCGGCCCATGCCGCCCTGCGAGCGCATGGCCTTGGGGAGTGTTTCGGGGATCACCAACACCGAGCACGCGAGCATCAACAACCCGAAACCCGTCAGCACCCAGAACACGGTTTGCCACTGCGCGACCGTGGCGATCACCCCACCCAGCAGCGGGGCGACCACGGGCGCGAGCGAGGTGATCAGGGCCAGGATGGAGTAGAGCTGCGCGGCGGTGCGGCCGGTCGTCATGTCCGAGACCATGGCGCGGGCGATCACCACTCCGGCGGCACCGGCGACACCCTGGATCGCGCGCAGGGCCAGCACCACTTCAATGGTGGGCGCAAACACGATGCCCAGCGAAGCCACCACGAACAACGCGTTGCCGGCGACCATGAGCTTGTGTCGACCGAGCACATCGGACAGCGGGCCCAGCACGAACTGCCCCAGCGCAATGCCGATCATGTAGGTGGTGAGGGTGAGTTGGACCAGCGACGCCGTGGTACCGAAGTACTCACTCATGTCCGGCATGGACGCGAGGTACACGTCCGTGGCCATGGGGCTGACCGCGGAGAGGATGCCCAGCGCACCGATCAACAGCACACGATCCAACCGCGGACTCAGACCCAAACGGCTCCGGAACGGGTGGGACTCGGCGGAACTCTGGCTCATGGGTGTCCTGCTCCTCTGGGTGGTGTCCCGCTCTGTGTGTCCGTGTGGTGCCCGGCTCGATCCTGGGCCCACCGAAGCGGCTGCGGGCCACTCAATGCTAGGGCCTTCCTCGTTCCCCGTGAATCAATATGTCGCTCGGGGACCTAGGATGTTCAACGATGAACTCCAGCAATGATTCCGCCCAGAACCCCGATTCACAGACCTCCGGCGAGCGCCCGGTCTTCCACAAGCAGCCGTACTCGTTCGTGCGCCGCGGAGATCGTCTCTCCCCCAAGCGCCAAAAGGCGTGGGACGAGTACGCCTCTCAGTGGGTTCTGAACATCCCCCGCGTCATGACGGACACCTCCGTGGATCCGTCCTTCCGGCTGGACCACGAGACGCTGTTCGGCCGCAAGGCACCGCTGGTGGTCGAGATCGGCTCGGGTCTGGGTGAGGCAATAGTCAATCATGCGCTCGCGCACCCCGAGCTGGACCACTTGGCCGTGGAAGTTTACAAGCCGGGTATCGCGGACCTGCTGATGAAGGCATCGCAGGCGGGTGTGACCAATGTTCGGGTTGCCCAGGCCAACGCTCCCGAAGTACTGGAGTCCATGCTGGAGCCCGGTTCGGTGCATGAGCTGTGGGTGTTCTTCCCGGATCCCTGGCACAAGACGCGTCATCATAAGAGACGCCTGGTGTCCCCGCGCTTCGCCGGGTTGGCGGCCCGCGTACTGGAACAGGGTGGATTGTGGCGGCTGGCCACCGACTGGCAGGAATATGCAGTGGTCATGCGCGAAGTCCTCGACGGCGCCTCCGCCGACTTCGAGAACGTGAACCCCGGTCCCGCCGCCACCGATGTGAACCCCGAACAAGGGTGGGCTCCCCGCTGGGAGGGCCGCATCCTCACGAGCTTCGAACGCAAGGCCACCGAGGCCGGGCGGATTCCGAGGGACCTGACGTACCGCCGTCGGTGATTGGGGAACACCTGCGGGGTCGGCAGAGCCCCGTCCCGCATCTGAGGGGCCGTTGGAACCTTTCCACCAGGTGAAGAAGGTTCTAACGGCCCCTCAGGCGCACCGGAGGGCGTTCATGCCGGCCAAGGGGAACCCATTTTCTGGAGCGGGCCCACTCTGGCCTCCACCACCCAACGGCAACCCCATCCTGTACGACCACGCGACCGGCGAGTACGCCGAGCCGAACGACGTCGTCCCGTCTCAGGACGGCTCCGAAAAGTAGCCGCAACGGGGAAACGCGCCGGTCTCCTCGAGG
Source organism: Kocuria gwangalliensis (assembly GCF_039544365.1). NCBI lineage: Bacteria > Bacillati > Actinomycetota > Actinomycetes > Micrococcales > Micrococcaceae > Kocuria > Kocuria gwangalliensis. Next base: position 191,891 of record NZ_BAABLN010000001.1, read on the forward strand.
GGAGGCCGGCGCGCGTGTCATGCCGCGTCTCGTCGACGCCGCTTGTTCACTTCCTCAGGCCGTGCACCTTCGCCGGGCGGTACAGCATGAGGGCCTGGGACACCTTGCGGGGTGCGGGCCGGGAACCGCGGGCCATGCGCACCACGTCTCCGGAAGCGCCCGCGGCGAAGATTCTGGAGGACTCTCGGCGTAATTCACGTTCCCGGTCCAGTTCTTCGGACAGTTCCGTGACGCGTAACTGCAACGCGTGCACCTGGTTCTCCAGCTGAATGATCCGCTTGATGCCCTCCAGCGACACGCCTTCCTGCGACAACGCTTGGATCTGGCGCAGTTTCTCGACATCCATCTGGGAGTATCTACGCGCCCTACCGGACGCCCGAGAAGGCGTCACCAAACCCAGACGGTCGTACTGCCGCAGGGTCTGCGGGTGCATCTTCGCGAGCTCGGCGGCTACCGAGGTCACGAACACCGGCTGCGTGAAGTCGAAGGCCATGTCACTTCGCCGCCTTCTCGCTCAGACCGGCTCGAGGATCGAAATCCTCGGTGGCCTGCGCGAATGCCTCCGCTGCTTTCTTGGCTTCGGCATTCAGCGACTCGGGAAGCTCGATGTCGACAGTCACGATCATGTTGCCGGTCGTGGATCCCGAGGTGAATCCCTTGTCCTTGACGCGGAAACGACGCCCGGACGACGTGCCCGCCGGGATCTTCACGTTCACGTGATTCCCGTCCAGGGTGGGCACCTCAAGGGTCGCACCCAGGGCGGCTTCGCCCACGGTCACCGGAACGGTGACAGCCACGTTCTGTCCGTCGCGGCTGAAGAACGGGTGATCCCTGACCTTGATGGTCACGATCAGATCGCCGTTTCCGCCCGGGCCGGAATGGCCCTTGCCCGACACCTTGAGTCGCTGTTCGTCCTTGACGCCCTTGGGCACCCGCACCGTGGTGGTCTGACCGTTGCCACGGCGCAACTTCACGGTGGTGCCGTTGTACGCCGAACGCAACGGAATGGTGGTGGTCGTGTGGATGTCCTCGCCCTTGGCGGGCGGGCCCTGATAACCGCCGTATCCACCGGGCGCACCGTAGGCGGGTCCGCCCGAGGTGCTGAACCGGGTGTCACCACCTTGACCGCCGAACTGCGCGAACAGGTCCTCGAACCCGCCCCCACCGGATGTGGAGTGGCGCGCGCGTCGACCGCCTCCGCCGCCGAACATCCCACTGAAGATGTCCTCGAAGCTCGCGTTACCGGCGGCGCCGCCACCACCGGGTGCACCCGCGCTGAAGCGAGCACCGGAGCCCATGGCACGGATCGCGTCGTACTGTTCGCGTTCCTCGGTGTCGGACAGCACCGAATTGGCCTCGGAGATGTCCTTGAATTTCTTCTCCGCGGCGGCATCCCCTGGGTTCTGGTCCGGGTGATACTTGCGGGCCAGCTTGCGATAGGCCTTCTTGATATCGGCCGGGGATGCGTCCTTGGAGACGCCCAGGACACTGTAGAAATCCTTATCGATCCAGTCCTGACTGGCCATGACGCCTCCTTTCAACTAAGAGTATGTGTTTTGTGCGAGTCAGGGCGGGTCTTGTCATGAAGACCCGCCCTGAACCTCGTGGTGCTTTACGGCTGTGCCGCCACGGCCACCTGAGCCGCGCGGACCACCCGGTCACCGATCTTGAAACCCGATCGCAGCACCAGGGACACGTGGTCCGGTTCCACCTGGTCGGTGGGTTGCTGCAAGACGGCCTCGTGAACGGTGGGGTCGAAGGCTTGGCCCACGTCACCGATCCGCTCGAGACCCTGACGAGTCAGTGTCTCCTCGAGCTTCGTGGCGATCGCCGCGAACGGCCCGTCCGTGAGGTCACCCGCCTTGCGTGCGGCCTCGATGTCGTCCAGAACCGGAAGCAGCGCGGTGATCATGTCACCGGACACGAAGTCCCGCAGCTGTTCCTTCTCGCGTGAGGTGCGGTTCTTGAAGTTCACGAACTCCGCCTGCAGGCGACGCAGATCCTCAAGTCGCTCGTCCGCGAGCTTCTGAGCGGCGTCCTCGCCCGCCGGGGCGGCGTCGTCGGGGTTCGACGACGCCGCGTCGGCAGCTTCGACGCCCTCGGACTGCGGGGTGCCGAGGATGTCATCCACGGTCAATCCCGGCTCGCCCTGGGACTGCTGCTCACCGGACTGGGCGTGAGCGGGGTGCTCCGGGTCCTCCTCCGGCACGGACTGGCCGTGACCCTTGGTGTTCTCGGAATCGCTCATGCTCACTTCTTTCCGTTGTTGTCTTCTTCATCGTCGACAACCTCGGCGTCAACGATGTCGTCATCTTCCTTGGGAGCCTCGCCCGCACCGGCATCGGCGGCGCCATCTGCCTGGGACTGCGCGTACAGGGCCTCACCGATCTTGGTCTGCGAGGTCTGCAGCTTGTCGAACGCGGTCTTCACGGCGTCGTCGTCTTCGCCTTCCAGCGCGGACTTGACGGCATCGACATCGGCCTGAACCTCTGACTTGACGTCCTCGGGCAGTGCGCCTTCGTCTTCGCTGAGCAGCTTCTCCACGGAGTAGGCGGTCTGCTCTGCGTTGTTGCGCAGGTCAGCGGCCTCTCGGCGCTTCTTGTCCGATTCGGCGTTGGCTTCCGCATCCTTGACCATGCGATCGATGTCGTCCTTGGAAAGGGACGTGCCACCGGTGATGGTCATGGACTGTTCCTTGTTGGTGCCCTTGTCCTTGGCGAACACGTGCACGATGCCGTTGGCGTCGATGTCGAAGGTGACCTCGATCTGCGGCATGCCACGCGGAGCCGGTGCGATACCGGTCAGCTCGAAGGTACCCAGGTTCTTGTTGTCCCGGGTGAACTCACGTTCGCCCTGGAAGACCTGAATGGACACGGACGGCTGGTTGTCCTCAGCGGTCGTGAAGGTCTCGGAACGCTTGGTGGGGATGGCCGTGTTGCGCTCGATGAGCTTGGTCATCACGCCACCCTTGGTTTCGATGCCCAGGGACAGCGGGGTCACGTCGATCAGCAGAACGTCCTTGCGGTCACCCTTGAGGACACCGGCCTGGATCGCGGCACCCACGGCCACGACCTCATCCGGGTTCACGCCCTTGTTGGGAGCCTTGCCAGCCATCTCGGTGACCTTCTCGACCACCGCGGGCATGCGGGTGGAGCCACCCACGAGCACCACGTGATCGATGTCGCCCACCTTGATGCCGGCTTCCGAGATGACGTCCTTGAAGGGCTTCTCGGTACGAGCCAACAGGTCCTGGGTCAGTTCCTGGAACTTGGCGCGAGTGAGCTTCTCATCCAGGTGCACCGGACCTTCGGGGGTCACGGATAGGTACTGCAAGGAGATGTTGGTCGAGGTGGCCGAGGACAGTTCCTTCTTGGCCTGCTCCGCAGTCTCCTTCAGGCGCTGCAGGGCGATCTTGTCCTTGGACAGGTCCGCACCGGTCTTGGACTTGACCTGCTGCAGCAACCAATCCACGATGCGCTGGTCCCAGTCGTCACCACCCAGACGGTTGTCACCGGCGGTGGCACGGACCTGAATGGTGGAGAAGTCGTCGTCATCCTTGCCGACTTCCAGCAGCGAGACGTCGAACGTACCGCCACCGAGGTCGAAGACCAGGATGAGCTCGTCTTCCTTGCCCTTCTCCAGACCGTAGGCCAGGGCCGCGGCGGTGGGCTCGTTGATGATGCGGAGCACGTTCATGCCCGCGACCTCGCCCGCCTCCTTGGTGGCCTGACGCTCGGCGTCGTTGAAGTACGCGGGAACGGTGATCACGGCGTCCGTGACCTTGTCGCCCAGGTACGCCTCGGCGTCGTTCTTGAGCTTCATGAGGGTACGGGCCGAGATTTCCTGCGGCGTGTACTTCTTGCCGTCGATGTCCTGGGTCTTCCAGTCGGTACCCATGTGACGTTTCACGGACGCAATGGTGCGATCCACGTTGGTGACGGCCTGACGCTTGGCGACGTCACCCACCAGGGTTTCGCCGTCCTTGGAGAACGCAACCACGGAAGGGGTGGTGCGGTTGCCCTCCGCGTTGGCGATAACGACGGGTTCGCCACCTTCGAGGGCGGCGACCACGGAGTTGGTGGTGCCGAGGTCAATACCTACTGCACGAGACATAGTTGCGAGTCCTTTCTTTCGACTGCTTGGGTCTGTTCCCGCCCACTCGACGCGCGAGCACTCGGGACAAATGTCAAACATGAGTTGTTATGACTCAAGTTTGCCACATGAGCGCCAGAAGTCAAGTAAAGTTGAGTCGAACGCGCTCAATGTGATGGAGCCAACATCCATGAGGTCACGATCGGGCAGCCTGACTAAACACCGAGAACTCGATATAGTCGTCTGCTTGTGCGCGGGCCTCCCATTGACGCGTGTCAGGTAGCGCAGGGCCCCGCCTCTACTTAGGAGACACACCTCTCTCGATTTCACGACTCATTCACTCGACGCCATGTCCAGGAGGACCGTCTTGAGCACGCCACCACACCCGTCAGAACAGCAAACCGGTTCCGGTTCGTCCGTGACCGTTGAACCGCCCAACGGTGAGATCATCTACCGGGACAACCGCAGCAAATCACGCAAGATCATTGATGAGCTGACCTACCCCCACGGGATCCACCCGGCGTTGGTCCCCGGCGTGGGTGTCGAAGACCGCAAGCTGAGTTTCGCCACGGACAAGGTGGTCTTCCTGGTCACCGCGGCCCTGATCGTGGGTTTCATCCTGTGGGGCATCCTCTCCACCGAAACCCTGACCAACGTCTCATCCACCGCCTTGGCCTGGGTGACCGCGAACACCGGCTGGTTCTTCATCCTGCTCTCCACCGCGTCCGTTCTCTTCATGCTGGTCATCGGCTTCACCCGCACCGGCCGCATCAAGCTCGGCCGCGACAACGAGCCGCCCGAATACTCCTTCTTCTCCTGGCTGGCCATGCTCTTCGCGGCGGGTATGGGCATTGGCTTGATGTTCTACGGCGCGTTCGAGCCCATGACGTACTTCGAGGGCGGTATCCCCGGTTTCGAGGGCGTGGCCGACGCCGGTGACGACTCGATGGTTGTGTATTCCCTGGTCCAGACCGCGTTCCACTGGGCGCTCAACCCCTGGGCCATATACGCGGTGGTGGGTGTTTCCGTGGCCTACGGTGCATACCGCCGGGGCCGTGCTCCGTTGATCTCCCGAATCTTCACCACGCTGCTGGGTCAACGCCGGGTGGAAGGCACGCTCGGCAAGCTCATTGACGTGTTCGCCATTTTCGCCACGCTCTTCGGCACCGCCGCTTCCTTGGGTTTCGGTGCCATGCAGATCACGCAGGGTCTGCAGATCGTGGGCGATGTGGAACCGGGCGGTAACACGGTGCCCATCATCGTGATCTGCGTCCTGTCGATCGCCTTCATCGTGTCCGCGGTCTCCGGTGTTTCGCGCGGTATCCGCTACCTCTCCAACACGAACTTGGTGCTGGCTTTCATCCTGGCGCTGTTCGTGTTCGTCGTGGGGCCCACGGTGTTCATGCTCAGCCTGATCCCGTCCGTGTTCTCCACCTACATTTCCGAGTACCTGTTCATGACCGGCCAGTCGGCCGCGTGGGGTCCCGCCGCCGCGGAGTTCTCCAGCACCTGGACCGTGTACTACTGGGCCTGGTGGATGTCCTGGGCGCCGTTCGTGGGCATGTTCATCGCCAAGATCTCCCGCGGCCGCACCATCCGTCAGTTCGTGACCGTGGTGCTCGTGGTGCCGGCGTCCGTGTGTGTCCTGTGGTTCATCATCTTCGGTGGCTCGGCCATGTACTACGCGCAGAACGGTGCGGATCTGACCGTGGCGAACGGCGCGGAGTCCATGTTGTTCGGTCTGCTGGACCAGTTGCCGTTGCCCGCCATCACCTCCGTGTTGGCCATGATCGTGATCGGCATCTTCTTTGTCACCAGCGCGGACTCGGCCTCCGTGGTCATGGGCACCATGACGCAGAAGGGCAAGCCCGTCCCAGCCAAGTGGATCGTGATTTTCTGGGGCCTGTGTCTGGCCGGTATCGCCATTGTGATGTTGCTGGTGGGTGGCGACAACGCCCTGGCCGGCATGCAGAACCTGGTGATCGTCTCCGCACTGCCGTTCGCGATCATCATGGCGGGCATGATGATTTCGCTCTTCAAGGACCTCCGCAAGGATCCCGCTACCCTGCGTTCGCGCTTCGCCTCGTCCGCCGTGGACAAGGCCGTTTCCACGGGTCTGGCCGAACACGGTGATGACTTCGCCCTGCAGGTGGAGCACGCCGAAGGCCACCGCGCGGCGGGTCAGGACTTCGACTCGCACGACCCGTCCGTGACCGAGTGGTACCGCCAGACGGATGAGGAGGGCAAGGAGATCGACTTCGAGTACCAGACCGCTTGGTCGTCATCTCCCGCGGACGACATTGCGGAAACCACCCCGAACGAGAAGGCCCCCTGGCAGCGGGGCAAGGAATCATCCACTCTGCAGTAGACGGCAGTCAATAGCCCGCTGCTTTGCCCCGGGGGCCCGGTACCGATCGGTACCGGGCCCTCATTTGTGTGGCTTGAGATGGCGCGGACCCGCCACATCCGTGGGAAGTTTCGTAGAGTGGAGGTCATGTTCAAAATCGTCACGGTGTGCACCGGCAACATTTGCCGCTCCCCCATGGCCCATGCCCTGCTCGATGCGCAGCTGTCCGCCGCCGGATTGCAGGATCAGGTGAGGGTGATGTCCGCCGGAATCAGCGATGAGGAACACGGCAATCCCGTGGACTCCCGCGCTGCGACCGTACTGGCCCGTAACGACCTCGAGTTGCCCGACCACCAGGCCCACCGCATCACCGACGATGAGCTCCGGGATGCGGATCTGTTGCTGGCCATGACCGCCGCGCACCAAGCGGAACTGCGGCGTCGGCTGGGGGATGAGCAGGCAGACCAGGTACGGCTCATGCGCTCGTTCGGCGCCGAGGATTTCCACGACAACGACCTGGACATCGCCGATCCCTGGTACGGCGGCGCCGATGACTTCGACCTGGCCTGGGAGCAGATCCGCGCGGCCGCCCCGCACGTGGTCTCCGAGGTCTCGCAAAGGCTGACGAGACGGTGATCGATCCCGAGGAGAACTTCGACGACGCCCTGTTCGCGGCCTACCCCGACGGCGTGAATCTCGCACGGCTGCTTCCCGTGCCCACACAGCGGCCGTTCATCATCGGCATCGACGGTCGGTCCGGTGCCGGGAAGACCAGCCTCACGGCGCAGCTGGCTGCCGTACTCGAGCGCCGGCACGACGTCACGGTGTTTCATTTGGAGGACATCTACCCGGGGTGGAACGGCCTGGCGCAGGGCATGGACACCTTTGTGCGCGAAGTGCTTCAGCCACTGCGCCGCGGGGAGGACGCCCATTGGACCGCGTGGGATTGGTTGACCAATGAACCCGGCACTCCACGACTGACCCGGGCCGCGGAAATCGTCCTGGTGGAAGGCGTGGGCGCGTGCAATGAACTGGCCCGGCCGCTGCTCGACACCTCGGTGTGGATCGAGCTGCCGGCCGCGTCACGAAAGCTGCGCGCCATGGAACGCGACGGCCGATCCTACGAAAAGTTCTGGGACGCGTGGGCGGAACAGGAAGAGTCCTATCTTGCTGCCGATCCGGTCTGGGAGAACGCGGATGTCCTGCACCCCGGCCCGGTCCCCGACGCCGCGGCATCTTCCAACGGTGAACGGGGCCGGTCATGAGCGAGGCCCAACGCGCAGTGGTCATGATGGCCCCCGTGGATCGGCAGCCCCACCTGGTGGATCCCGTACAGCCGCTCGTGCTGATCGATGACGAGGGCCTGACCCGTGGTGACGGGGTGTTCGAGACCATGCATGCCCTGGAGGGCGAGGTCTACAAGTTCGGTGCGCATTATCGGCGGTTGTGCACCTCCGCCCGGCTGGCCCAGCTCCCGGTGCCGTCCGAGGATTCCTGCCGCACCGCCATTGCGCTGGGTCTGGAGAACGCGGGCCCGGGGGGCAACGCAGGTTTGGGTGCGGAGCACTCGATCAAACTCAGTATCAGCCGCGGCGCCCCCGGTGGTGCCCCGTGGGCCTGGCTCACGGTGACCCCCGTCGGCGAAAAAACCTTTGCCGTGCGGCGCAACGGTGTGGCCGCCGTTCTGCTGCAGCGCGGTCACGACCCCGCCGAGGACTCCGGCTGCGCGTGGTTACTACCCGGCGCCAAGACCCTGTCCTACGCGGTCAACATGGCCGCACTTCGCCATGCGCGGGATCTGGGCGCGGACGAGGCCATTTTCACCACCTCGACCGATCGCCGCGTCCTGGAGGCCGCGACGTCGTCCGTGATCTGCGCCCGCACGGGGCGCGGCGAGCGCACCCTGGTGACCCCGGAGCCCTCGCACGGGATCCTGCCGGGCACGTCCCAGGCGCGGATTTTCGCGGCGGCGCGCAAGGATGGCTGGCGCATTGATTACGGTCCGCTCTACCCGGCGGACCTGCTGCGCGCGGACGCCGTCTGGCTCACCTCGTCCGTGCGGCTCGCGGTGCCCGTGGTGCGCCTGGACCAGCAACCGCTGCCCCACACCCGCGACCTCACACAGCTGCTGACCGGGTACCTGGTGGGTCACTGACCCGCCGAGTACACAACTACCCCGGCGGATCAATCACCCCGCCACGTCCCACCGTGGAGGGCGTACCCGAGTGACACAATGGCGGGCCCGCTACTGCCAGATGAACCTGTGGGTTCCCAACAGCAGTGACACGCCCAGGGCCCCGAGGGCGATCAGCACGGCGGCCCCAGCCGTGTAGAGATCCACGCGGCCGTAGTGGGGAACGCGCGCCCACGTGCGCTTTCCGGCTCCGAATCCGCGCGCTTCCATGGTCATGGCCAGGCGTGTGGCGCGGCGCAGTGACTGGACCAGCAGGGTGAATGCCTGCCCCCCGAATTCCTTGGCCGTGCCCACGGGTCCGTGATCATTGCCGGCGCCGCGTGCGCGCCGGGCCGAAGCGAGCACGGACCATTCCTTGACCATGACCTCGACCAGTCGCAACGCCGCCAGCGAGGCCAGTACAAATCGTTCGGGCAGTCGCAGGGTCTGCGCCAACCCGTCGGCCAGGTCGGTGGGGTCGGTGGTGAGCAGCACCGTGATACCGGGTAGCGCAATGGCCAGGCCACGCAGCGCAATGGCCGCACCGGCGGCCAGCGAGCCCGTGGTCACCGTGATCCAGCCCAGGTTCACCAGCTCGGTTCCGCCCTCCGGGGACAGCATGGCGGTGCCCCACCCGCTGATCAGTGCCGCCACGGTGATGGGCCACAGGGTGACCAGCAGACGCAGGGGTTTCTGCCCTGCGGCGGCCAGCAACACCAGTTGGCCCAGCAGGGCAAGACCGCTGGTCACGGGGTCCGCGCTCACGACCAGCACCACGGTGATGAGCAAGGCACCCAGGAGTTTGACCAGCGCGTTGGAACGGCCCATGGGACTGACTCGAACGGAATCGGCAATGGCGCTCACGCTCATGCTCCCAACCTCACTTCCACCGCGTGGAGGGCCTTGATGAGTTCGCGGTCGTGGGTCACGGCCACCACGGCGGTGCCCCGTTCCATCTCTTCGACGAGCATGTCGACCAGCTCACGCCAGGTCTGCGCGTCCTGGCCGAACGTGGGCTCGTCGAGGATGAGCACCTGCGGGGCGGAGGCCAGCACGGTCGCCACCGATAGCCGCCGTTTCTGCCCGCCGGACAGTGTGAACGGGTTGGCGTCCTGGATCTCCGCCAGGTCCAGACGGCGCAGCAGGGTGTCAATGCGCGTCTCGTCCAGCCCCGAGTCGGTACCGCGGCGGGCCGTCCGGAGCGGCCCGTATTCAAGTTCGGCCCGCACGGACGAGCAGAGGAACTGATGCTCCGGGTGCTGGAAGACACTGCCGATGCGGGTGATGAGCTCCGTTCCCTCCCAGAGCGAGGGGTCAGCGGGAGCGTTCCCGGCGAGAGCCCGCGTGGCTTTCACGGTTCCCGCGCACGGCAAGAGCAATCCCGCCAATGTCAGCGCCAGCGTGGACTTCCCGGCGCCGTTCTCGCCCGTGACGGCCAGCGCCTGACCCGCGCGCACGGTCAGGGTGATGCTGTGGGCGACCGGCACAACATTCTCGGTAGCGCATATCTCGTCCCGTCCCGGTGTTCCGCGGGACCAGGCTTTACGCGCCCGACGACGCCGCCGCGCCACCGCTCGCGCGCTCGGCTGGGTTCGGCTCACGGCCAGGTCGTGGACCTCCAGCAGCGGCGTTGCCTGCTGGTCGTACGCCGGGGCGGGAATGGTGGACGGTGTCCAGTCCGGAACCCACGTACCCTGCCGTTGCAAGAGTTCGCGCGCGTCCACGAGGACCTCGCGGGTCGGACCGTCGAACGCTACGCTCCCGTTGTCGTCGAGCACCAGCACTCGGTCCACCACGGATTCCCAGAGGCCGACTCGGTGCTCGACCACGATCATCGTGGTGCCCGCCTGTGACACCGCACGGTCCACCGCGTCGCGCAATTCGACCGCGCCCCGTTCATCCACGCTGGCGGTGGGTTCATCGAGCAGGAGGAGCTGTGGGCGCATGGCCATGGTTCCGGCCAACGCCAGGCGCTGCTTCTGCCCCCCGGACAGCGAGGTGGTGGAATGATCGAGCGGGAGGTCCAACCCGACCTCGGCAAGCGCTGCCTCCACCCGGGACCAGATCTGGTCGCGAGGTACGGCGAGATTCTCGAGGCCGAAAGCGACGTCGTCGCCCACGCGCCCCAAAATGACCTGCGTCTCGGGATCTTGGTGCATGAAACCCACCGATCCGCGCGCGTCGCGCGGATCCACGCCGTTGACGGTGAGTTCCCCGGAGCGGGATTCGCCGTCAGGATCCTGTTCCACACCGGCCATGGCCTGCAGCAGCGTGGACTTACCGGCTCCGGACGGGCCCAGCAGCAGCACACGCTCGCCCGGCCTGATCCGAGCGCTCACGCAGCGCAGGGACGGTTCCTCACGGCCGGGGTAGTGCCACCCGAAATCCGTGAGCACCACGTCCGCCCCGCGCTGCTCCACGGCCACGTGCGCGTTCATCGTCGTGCGGCGCCGGAGGCCAACCCGTTGAGCACGCCCGTCCTCTGCAGCGCCCGGGTGACCAGCCACATCAAGATCCCGGCGATGACCGCACCCGAGAGGGTGGTGAGAGCCGTATAAACCACTCGCTGGTCGAAGGCCCATTCGTAGTTGTAGATGATGCTTTCGTTGATTCCCATGACCAGTCCCGCAAGCGCACCACCTGCCGCCGCGGCGGCCGGGCCGAAGCGACGATAACGGCTCAGCAGGAACACGATCTCCACGGCGGCACCCTGGATCAAACCCGAGAACACCACCGGCCAGCCGAAGTGGGTGCCCAGGAAGCCTTCCAGGACGGCGGCGAGAAGTTCGCAGAAAATCGCGGCTCCGGGCTTGCGGATGATCAGTGCCCCCAGGGTGCCGGCGATCAGCCAACCGCCGCCGATCAGGCCGGTGGCCGGCGGGTAAGCAACCGCAGCGGTGGTCGCCACCGGGTACAACAGGTTGGCCCACGCCCAGAAGACGACGGCGCACAGTGCGGCCAGCACCGCAGCCACCACGATGTCCACCACCCGCCACGACTTCTTGGGGGATTTCCGCTGCGGACGGGCGGTCCTGGATTTGACCTGGGTCATGATGTTCATCCTCCTGATGAGTACAGGAGGGGAAAGAACCGCGCACGGGCCGCGCACGGGTCCTTTGAGATGCTCGACTCCCTAGCGCCGGTATGAACCGGATCAGGTTCGAGGGTCTGCGCTGGTGCGCACTCTCAGCGCCGCTCGGGCGCTCCCCTGTCGTTAGTGCCTCATCCTAGACCAAAAGAAGCGGCGGGGTCGCGTCCGCTGGACGCACCCCCGCCGCTTCCGGCAGTCGGAAAATTTAGATCTCGCTCTGCGACGTGTTGTCCTGGTCACTGTCCATCTTGGCGATGGCGCGCTGGACACCCACCTTGATGAGCGTGCCCACAAGACCGGTCAGAAGGGCCCACACGATGATGTCGCGCCAGGCCTCGTCCGGGTCCGGGTTCTTGGCGGGGGGCTCGTTACCCGTAACCTTTTTCCAGCCCGCGGTCAGCACCTTGTTGGACAGTGCCACGCCGCCCAGTGATGCTGCGGTGCCGGCCAAATCGTACATTTTGCTCATTGAAAGCTCCTCTTCACGGTTCTCGCTGCTTCACTAAGCATACGAAGCAGTTGCTGGTTCTTCGACCACCTCGGCCCGCCACGGGCCGAGATTTTTAGTCGTCACGCCTGGTACTCGCGTACTCGATCACGTTCTTGAGGTCGTCCTGGGTGAGGTTTTCCTCGCGCAGGTGCTTGGACCGGTACGCCGACCGACCCACCATGTGGGCGGAGACGGGGACCGTCAGCAGCATGAACAACCACGCCAGGATCAGCAACGGAATCATTGCGGGGTCGCGCCCCTCAATGCCCACCGCGGTCAGTAACAGCAGCAGGCCGAAGACCTGGGGCTTGGTACCGGCGTGCATACGGGAGAGCAGGTCCGGGAAACGCACCAGACCCACCGCCGCGGCCAGCGACATCAGGCACCCCACCACCATGCACACGGCTGCGACGACATCCAGAATCAGTTCCCACGTCATGACTTCCCCGTTCCCGCGTTACGCGCCACGGTCACGGAGCCCAAGAAGCCGACCAGCGAGACGATGACCAAGAGGAAAATGTTGTTCATGTGATGGTTGTAAACCATCTCGATGGCAAGGGACGCCCCGACAATGGCCAGCAACACGTCACTGGCAATGACTCGATCCAGGAGGGAGGGGCCCTTGGCGAGGCGATAAATGGCCCCGGCCGCGGCCAGTACCAGGAAGACCCCGCAGATCCACACGGCTATCTCGAACACGGTTTACTCCTCTCCCCGCTCGGGCCCGCCACCGGTGCGATACATCTGAGTGGTCGGCGAATGAATCATTCCGGTCGTGGTCGTCTCATTGCCTCCGGTCTCCTGTTTCAGGGCGCGCAGGTCTTCCTTGCTGCCCATGATGTGGATCCACGCGGCCTCGACCCGCAGTGCTGACTCGCGGAAGATCTCGGCCTGTTTCTTGTTGGCGACGTCCAGGACGTGGAAGTACAGGATGCCCGAACCGCGATCGACCTCGATCACCAGCGAACCGGGGATCAAGGCCATGGTGTGCCCCACGGCGGTCATCAACAGGTCATTGTTCTGCCGCAATCTCACGCCGACCACGGCGTTCTGCACGGCAGGTCCCTGAACGAGTGCCAACTTGAACACGTGGAAACTCGCCGTGGCCACCTGCCAAATGAAGGACACCACGAACACCGCGAAGTGGAGCACGTTGAATCGTCCGGACAGTTCAATGGGTGGCAAGGTGAGCGCGCGGGTCACGATGAAGGCCAGGATCAGCCCGAAGGCCAAGTTCCCCAGGCGCCAATCGCCCCAGAGCGCGCCCCACACCACGACCAGCCACAGCAGCAGCGGGATGTCGGCGCGGAACGTACTTTGAAAACGCTTCTGGGTGGGGGAAGTACTCACTGCGCCTCCTCACTCACGCCACCCTGGCCCGCCGGGGCGAAGACGGCGTCGATGTAGCGATCCGGGTGTATCAGGTTCTGTGAGGCGTTGTCGGCCAGGTCGAACAGCGGGCCCGCGAAGACCGTGAGGGCCACACCGACCGCCACCAGAGCGGTCGTTGCGCCCACCATGAAACTCGGCATGAGCAACACGGCACCGCGGCCGGCGAACGTGCTGGACCCGGCACGTTCGGCGGGGCCTGAGGTCCGGGGTTGCTTGCCGTCCACCGTGGTCGAGCGCAGCACGGGGTCCGGGTACTCGGCATCATCCACGCTGCGCAGGAACACGCGAATCCACACGCGGACCAGTGCCAGCAGGGTCAGCAGCGACACGAACACGCTGACACCGACCAGCAGGTAATCCAAGCCGGTTCCACGGCTCACAGCCGCTTCCAGGAGCCCCACCTTGCCCAGGAACCCGGAGAACGGGGGAATACCGCCCAGGTTCAGGGCCGGGATCATGTACAGGATGCCCAGCAACGGTGAAATTTTGAGCATGCCCGCGAGTCGATCCACGTTGGTGGAGCCACCGCGCCGCTCGATCAGACCCGCGACCAGGAACAGGCTGGTTTGGATCACGATGTGGTGGGCAATGTAGTAGACCACCGCCGCCAGTGCTTCCTCGGTCCCCACCGCGATACCGAAGATCATGTACCCGATGTGACTGATCAACGTGAACGAGAGCATACGTTTGATGTCGATCTGCGCCAGTGCACCCAGAATGCCCACCACCATGGTGAGCAGGGCAACCCACATCAAGAGCCCGTTGATCTGCGTTCCGGGGAACAGCAGTGTCTCGGTACGGATGATCGAGTAGACGCCCACCTTGGTCAACAGACCCGCGAACACGGCGGTCACCGGCGCGGAGGCGGTCGGGTAGGAGTCGGGCAACCAGAACGACAGCGGGAAGACCGCGGCCTTCACTCCGAACGCGATGAGCAGCATCAGGTGCAGCTGCATTTGGGTGCCCTGCGGCAGGTCCGCCAGCTTCACGGAGAGATCGGCCATGTTCACGGTGCCCGTGGCGCCGTAAATCATGCTGATCGAGATCAGGAACAGCACGGAGGAGATCACCGAGACCACCACGTACGTGACACCGGCGCGGATGCGCTGCACCGTTCCGCCCATGGTCAACAAGACGTAGGAGGCGGTCAGCAGGATCTCGAAACCCACGTACAGGTTGAACAGGTCTCCGGCCAGGAACGCATTGGAAACACCGGCCACCAGGATCAAGAAGGTGGGGTAGAAAATCGAGATGGGGCCTTCGTCGTCTCCGTCAGCAACGCCCTCACCCGCGGCGTAGATCAACACCGCCAGCGACACGACCACCGAGACCACGAGCATCAGCGCGGACAGTTGGTCCACGACCATCACAATGCCGAAGGGCGCCGCCCACTCACCCAGGTGGACGGCCTGCGGCCCCTGGTTCCACACGGTGATCATGATCAGCACGTTCAGGGCCAGGGTCGCGCTCATGGCGCCGATGGTCACAAAACGTTGCAACCGGTTCCGGTGCACGATCAGCAGGTTCATCGCGGCACCCAGGAACGGAATCACCACGGCCAGCGGAGCCAGCTGTGCGAAGTCATAGCTCATGACCGTTCCTCCCTTCCGGTGTCCTCGGGCCCGTGGCCCTCGAAGCGTTGGCCCTCGGTGTGCTCCACGTAGTCCGGGGACGACGGCGCAGCCAGGTGGTGTGCTCGGTGATGTCCTGGGGACTCAGTTGCTTCCTCTTCGTTGTGGCGTGCGCGTCCCCTTGGCTCATCCGAATCGGTGAATTCGGAGGAGTCCTGGGGCAGGGCGTCGTCGTCCTCGGCGTCGTAGGCGGGCTGCTGGGCGACAAAGCGGTCTTCCAGGTCGTCCTGGATCTCGTCGCGACGCGCCAGGGTCCAGGAGCGGTAGATCATGCTCAGGATGAACGCCGTGGTGGCCAGCGAAATCACGATTGCCGTGAGAATCAATGCTTGCGGTAGGGGGTCGGAGTACTCGGAACCGTCGAGCTCGGAATCATAGAGCGGCGCGAATCCCGGGACCCCGCCCGCGTGCAGGATCAACAAGTTGGTCCCGTTGGTCAGGAGCATGATGCCGAGCAGCACGCGGGTCAGGGAACGTTCCAGGAGCAGGTACACGCCCACGGAATACAGCACGCCCATGACCAGGAGCAATATCACGTTGACAGTCATCCCTGCACCTCCGAGGGGTTGCTGCCCCGGGCCGGAACACCGGAAGCATTGGACGGCTCGGAGTCATCCACGCGGTGCGCGGACACGGACGGGCCGGTTCGGGTCACGCGGATGCGGGAACCGCGGCCCTCCTTGGCTGCGCCGTCGAAGGCCTCACGTTCCTTCCGCTCGTCGATGCGACCGCCCAGGGAGCGGAGGATGTCCAGGACCAGGCCGATCACGATCAGGTACACGCCGACGTCGAAGATCACCGAGGTCACGAACTTCACGTGGCCGAAAATGATCATGTCCCATTCGAACGTGTAGCTCTGCATGACCGTGCCGCCGAACAGGACGGGCGCTATTGCGTAGAGCGAGGCGATGGCCAAGCCCGCGCCCAACATCCAACCGGCGTTGACGGGGGTGGCTCGCTCCAGTTCGTAACGGCCACCGGCCAGATAACGCAGCGTGAGCGCCAGGGCAGCCATGAGGCCACCGGCAAAACCACCGCCTGGGTCGTTGTGGCCGGCGATCAGCAGGTAAATGGACACCATCATGAAGGTGTGGAACAGCAACCGGGCAATCACTTCGAAAATGATGGAGCGGCGTTCGGGTGCCAGGGTGCGCCCGGCCAGGATGAACGGGTCTGCCTCCGGGCGCGAGGTGAACCGCCGCGCGAGGTCCAGTTGCTCGGTGTTCACGTTCTGGGAGTGTGCCGCGGCATTCATGCTGCGGATGATCTTCAGCTCAGACGTGTCAAGCTGATGGCGTTCGCTGCGCAGCCGGTCACCGCGGCTCTTCACGAAGATCAAGGAAGCAATACCGGTGGCCGCGACCACCAGAACGGTGATCTCACCAAAGGTGTCCCAGGCGCGGATGTCGACGAGGATCACGTTGACCACGTTGGCGCCGTTGCCCTGCTCGTAGGCCAGGCGCGGCAGCTCCAGGGAAATCCGCTCGGCGGAACGGGACGAGATCGAGAAAGCGGCCAGGGCCATCATGAACAGGCCGAACACCACCGAGAAGATCACCCGGAGGGCCTTACGACCGGCGGGACGGCGATTCCACAGCGGGCCGGGCAGCGAACGCAACGCCAGGACGAAGGCCACCAGCATGATGGTCTCCACGAGCGTCTGGGTCAGCGCCAGATCGGGGGCGCCTTGCAGGGCGAAGATCAATGCCAGCCCGTAACCGGTCACGGACACCAGCAACACGGCCAGGAACCGCTTACCGGCGGTGAGCACCAGCAGCGCCGCAATGATCATGCCGATACCGGTGACCAGCTGCCCCGGGGAGTCCGCGTAACGGGTGTCGGCCAGCGGAGGGGTCTCGTACCAGAACAATGCAACCAAGGGCACCACGATGGCGGTGACCAGGATGACGGACAGGTAGAACTTCAGCGAACCACGCTGGGTGCGGCCGGTGACCCACACGGCCACCAGGTCCAGGGCGTTGATGATCTTGCGGTAAACGAAGTCACCCGTGGGGACCTCGGGCAGCTTGTCCTGGAACTGTTTCACGTAACGGCGTGCGAGGTGCAGCACCGCACCCACCGCAATGATCAGCGCGGACAATCCGAGGGCCACTGTGAAACCGTGCCACAGCACCAGGTGCACGCCGGACTCGGCGACGTCCGCGAACTCCTCCTGGTAGGGCTTGATGCCGGCTTCCATGGGCCCGGGGAAGAGACCGAACACCACGGTCAGGACGGCGAGAACGGTTGGGGCCACCATGAAACCCCACGGCGCGGGTTTGAAATCACCGATGACCGATTGGCCGTCTGCCGCGGTGTCCAGGTCGGAGAATTGGCCCGACTTGCGGGCAAAGCCACCCCACATGAACCGGGCGCTGTACGCAAAGGTCAGGATGGAACCAACGACCACGCCCACGAGCAGGATCATGCCCAGCGGCTCACCGCTGTGGTCCACGAGACCGGTGAGCACGGCTTCCTTGGTCACGAAGCCGAACAACGGCGGCACACCGGCCATGGAAGCGGCGCCGATGAGCGAGACCACCAAGAGCTTGGGGGCGCTGCGTCCCACGCCCGAGAGTCTGCGGATGTCACGGGTTCCCGCCTGGTGGTCAATGATGCCCACGCACAGGAACAAGGTGGCCTTGAACAGACCGTGCGCCATGACCATTCCCATTCCGGCCATGGCGGTGTCGGCTGAACCGAAGCTGATGACGGCGGTGATGAAGCCCAACTGGCTGACCGTGCCGTAGGCCAGGATCAGTTTGAGGTCGTACTGGCGCAGGGCAACCCAACCACCGAAGATCATGGTGCCCAGGCCCAGGGACACCGTGATGGGTAACCACCAGTCGGTCGCGGCAAAGCCCGGGGCGAAACGCGCCACCAGGTAGATACCGGCCTTGACCATGGCCGCGGCATGCAAGTAGGCGGACACCGGGGTGGGTGCCGCCATGGCCGCGGGGAGCCAGAAGTGGGTGGGGAACAGCGCCGACTTGGAGATCGCGCCGGCCAGGAGCAAAACAATGGCGGCGTTGATGGTGGCCGACGAGGCCATCAGTTCGGGGGCGGCGTCGACGATCTGCGACACCCGGTAGGTCCCGGCGGCCTCGCCGAGCATGATCATGCCCACGAGCATGGCCAGGCCACCCGCGGTGGTGACCACGAGCGCTTGCAGCGCGGCGCGGCGGGCGGCGAGCTTGGTGCGCGAGTAGCTGATCAGCAGGAACGACAGGACCGAGGTGATTTCCCAGAAGACGAACAGCACCAAGAGGTCATCCGCGGTGACCAGACCGAACATGGCTCCCGCGAAGGCCACCAGCTGCGCGGCGAACGCGCCGATGCCATCGGCGTCGGACTTGAAGTAGCGCGCGCAGTACATCAGCACCAGCGCGCCCACGCCCAGGATCAGCAGGCACATCATGTAGGCCAGCGCATCCATGCGGAAGGACAGCGTGATCCCCAGCTGGGGGATCCACTCGAGGGTGCTGTACCACTCGTTGGTCTCCCCGGAGTAAACGCGAGGGGTCTGGGTGAACAGCCAGATCAGCGAGCCGAGCGGCACGAGCGCCACGGCGTAGAAACCCGAACGCCCGGTTCGTTTGAGGATCGCTGGTGCACACAGGGCTGCAAGGCCGTGAATGAGCAACACAGCGAGCATGAGAACCTAACCTCTCTGGAGGTCACGGACAGGTGGACATGACCCCGCGAGGGCACGGCTCTACCCACAACCCACGGGTCGGAAGAATCCTGTCAAGCCTAACAAAGCGCGCATATGCCGCGTCCGCATTTACCTGTGGGTGAACTCCACGTCGGACAGCGCACGCCACGCTGGCCAATTCTTGACCCGCGGCCCGTTCGACGGGCCCTAGTCTGGGGCCATGGCCATTCAAGCGCGGGAGACCACGGGAACACGCACACAGGTCCTCGCCTGGTGCTTGTGGGACACGGGTTCCTCCGCGTTCCACGCGATCATGCTGACCTTCGTCTTCACGGTGTACCTCACCAGTTCGTCCTTCGGTTCCCCCGAGCACACATCGGCCGTCCTGAGCGCGGGCATGGCCATTGCGGGTTTCTTCATTGCCCTGACCGCCCCGTTGATCGGCCAGCGCTCCGACGCGCCCCGTTCCCGTTCCCGGTTCCTCGGCGTCAACACCGTGTTACTTGCGCTCTTCACCGGTCTGGCGTTCTTCGCCCGACCCGAACCCTCGTTCCTGGTCTTCGGCGTTGCAATGATCGCCATCGCGAGCATCGCGGCCGAATTTGCCGAGGTCAGCTACAACGCCATGCTCCCCGGCCTGGCCGGACCCCAAAAAATCGGTGCGGTCTCCGGCTGGGGCTGGGGTGCCGGTTACCTGGGTGGCATCGTGGCGCTGGCATTCGTGCTCTTCGGTTTCGTTCAGCCGGGGTTCCTGGGCATCCCGACCGACCACGCCCTCAATTACCGCTCCGTGGCCCTGTTCAGCGCCGCGTGGGTTCTGGCGTTCTGCCTGCCCCTGATGCTGCGGGCCCGGACCATGCCCTACCGCTGCCTCGAGATCGCCGACGACGTCGCGGCACCCACTCCTCGTCGGGGCATCCTGGCGTCCTACGGGGAGCTCTTCCGGACGATCGCCCGCGTCTGGCGCCGCTCCCCCGCCACCGTGTATTTCTTGCTGTCCTCGGCCATTTTTCGCGACGGACTCGCGGGCATCTTCACGTTCGGCGGCGTGCTCGCGGCCGGAACGTTCGGGTTTTCGATGTCCGAGGTGATCATTTTCGCGGTGGTCGCCAATATCGCCGCGGCCCTCGGTGCGATCGTGGGCGGCAGGTTCGACGACGCCGCCGGCCCCCGCGCGGTGATCGTCGTGTCGTTGCTCGGCATCATGGTCGCCGGTTCCGTCTTGTTGTTCTGGGAGGGACCCACCGCGTTCTGGGTGTGCGGCCTGGCCCTGTGCTTGTTCGTGGGACCGGCTCAAGCGGCGTCGCGAACCTACCTGGGCCGACTGACCCCGTCCGGTCGGGACGGCGAGATGTACGGCCTCTACGCGACCACGGGCCGAGCGGTGAGCTTCCTGGCGCCCACGATGTTCGGTATTTTCGTCACCGCCTTCGGCGCCCAGATCTGGGGCGTCCTCGGGATCCTGAGCGTGGTGGGAGTGGGACTGGTCCTGCTGCTGTTCACACCCAAGCCGCCCAAGGGCTTCACGACCGTTCAGGCCTGATCGGCGGGGCGATCGTCATATCCGTCGAGACGCATATGAACGTCGGCCCAAGAATCGGCACGTTACTCGACCGGCGAGCGGTGAAAATTCACGTGGCTCCGTGAGGCCGTAGGGCCACGCTGTCCCTGATACCGGTTCCCGTAGGCCCCGCTGCCGTACGGATGCTCCGCCGCGGACGAGAGCTGGAAGAAGCACAGCTGCCCCACCTTGGAGCCGGGCCACAGCTTGATGGGCAGCGTGGCCATGTTGGACAGCTCCAGTGTGACGTGCCCGGAGAAACCCGGATCAATGAACCCCGCGGTGGAGTGCGTGAGCAGGCCCAACCTACCCAGGGAGGATTTGCCCTCGAGTCTCGCGGCGACGTCGTCGGGGAGTGTGACCTTCTCGTACGTGGCACCCAGGACGAACTCGCCGGGGTGCAGAACGAACGGTTCCTGGGGATCCACCTCGATCAACCGTGTGAGCTCGGGCTGTTCCTGGGCGGGATCGATGTGTGCGTACTTGTGGTTGTCGAACAACCGGAACCAACGGTCCAGGCGCACGTCCACGCTGGCGGGCTGGATCATGGCGGGGTCGTACGGTTCCAGCCGCACACGGCCGGAATCCATGAGGCTGCGAATGTCACGATCGGAGATGAGCACGCTTACACGGTAATGCACCGGCAATCGTCAGCACTCCCGTGGTCACCGCGCCTCCCCGTACCCGTTGTACGTGGGCGCCGGCCGCGGCCATGACTTCTGTCACCTCGGGTACGAGACCGCCGGGAAGAAAGTCCGGGCGGAAGTTGTTGTAGACTCGGTGGCGTTCAATCGGCCGCAAGGTCTGATCGATACAACGCGCGGCTGTAGCTCAATGGTAGAGCGCACGCTTCCCAAGCCTGATACGCGGGTTCGATTCCCGTCAGCCGCTCCACATATCGCGCCACTGCCCCGGGACACCTTCGAGGACCCGGGGTTCGTGTTAGACATTGCACGCGTCGAGGAGCACCCATGTTGCGCACCATGTTCACTGGAAAGATCCACCGAGCAACCGTCACCCAGGCCGACCTGCACTACGTGGGATCCGTGACCGTGGACCAGGACCTACTGGATGCGGCCAACATTCTTCCGGGCGAACAGGTGTCCATCGTGGACATCAACAATGGTGCCCGGCTCGAGACCTACACGATCGCCGGCGAGCGCGGCAGCGGCGTGATCGGGATCAACGGTGCCGCCGCCCACCTGGTGCAGCCCGGTGATCTGGTGATCCTGATTTCCTACGGACTCATGGACACCGCGGAAGCTCAGAACTACAACCCCCACGTGGTGCACGTGAACGAGAACAACAAGATCGTGGCCCTGGGTTCGGATCCGGCGGACGCCGTCACCGGCGACATGGTTCGCCCGCCCCAGGCGCGGGACCACGCGCGGGCCCAGGAAGACGCCGCTGTAGCGGCACTGTAGCCACCACGGTGCTTCTCGGTTCCCCAGACCCCGGGGTCGTGCGCGACGAACGACCCTTACCCGAGAGAACACGCCCATGAGCGGCGTGTTTTCCGGGTTTTTCATCATTTGGGCCGTCATCGGCGTGGGATTCCTGGTGGGCCGCTCCGGTTTTCTGGGCCCGCACGGACAGGTAGTACTGTCCAAACTCGCGTTCTACGTGGCCTCCCCGCCGCTGTTGTTCCTCACCATCTCGCAGGCGGACGTTGCGCAGATCCTGTCCACTCCCCTGCTGATCGCCATGCTCTCCGCGTGGTTGACCATGGGCCTGTACGCGGGCGTCTCACGCTTCGCGTTCAAACGTGATGCCGCCACCGTGGTGATGGGATCCCAGGCCGCCGGTCAGGTCAACGCCGCCAACCTGGGCATCCCCATTGCCGTGTTCGTCCTGGGGGACGCGTCCCAGGTGGCCCCCGTAATGTTGTTCCAGCTGGCCATCAACTCACCCCTCTATCTCACGGCCATGGACACCCTCACCGACGGCGCCAGACCCACCCCGGGCTCGATTCTCAAGAACACGTTCACCAATCCACTGATCGTGGGGTCCCTGTTGGGCATCCTGTTCGGAGCCACCGGATGGCACCTGCCCGATCTGGTGCTGCAGCCCGTTGAACTGGTCGCCGGCGCAAGCATCCCCGCCATGCTGCTGGCCTTCGGCATGTCCCTGGTGGGCTCACGACCCCTGTCGGACAAGCGCGAACGCATGGACACTCTGCTTGCCTCCGCGGCAAAGTTGTTCGTCCACCCCGCGCTCGCCCTGCTCTTGGGGCACCTCCTGGGGCTCGAGGGTCATGCCCTGTACGCCACGGTGATCATGGCATCCCTGCCCACTGCTCAAAATCTCTACGTGGCGGCGGTACGGTATAAACGCGCAACCACTGTGAGCCGTGACACGGTCCTGGTCACCACGGTGTTCTCGATGGTCACCATGGCAATCATTGCCGTAGTGCTTTCGTGACCGCGTCGGTCGACAGGTGTGAGATGCCTCACCCATAGACTGAGTAAATGCTGAGCAGCCTGATGACCCTTGCGGGTCCATGGGCTCACAGCCCAGTGGATGACCTTGTCACAGGGGAGGAATCATAGTGAAAGCCACTCACACACCACGCAGGGCGCGGAGGGGACGCCGGATCCGCAGTGCGGTTGCGCTCGCGGGCGCGTCGGCAATGTTGCTGACGGCGTGCGGTTCGCAAGAATCGGGCCCGCCCACGCTGACGTGGTACATCAACCCGGACGACGGCGGGCAGGCCACCATTGCGGAACAATGCTCCGCGGCCTCTGACGGGAAGTACGAGATCGAAACGTCCCTGCTGCCCCGCGATGCGTCCTCGCAGCGAGAGCAGTTGGCCCGGCGATTGGCCGCCGGCGACACGTCCATGGACATCATGAGCCTGGACCCGCCGTTCGTTCCCGAGCTCGCCGAGCCCGGGTTCCTGGCCAAGCCGCCGGCGGACGTGGTCGAAAGGACCACCTCGGACACCCTGGACGGCCCACTCGAGGGCGCCAAGTGGGACGGTGAGATCGTGGCCGTACCGTTCTGGGCCAACACCCAGTTGCTCTGGTACCGCAAGTCGGTCGCACAAGCCGCCGGTCTGGACATGTCCAAGCCGGTCACGTGGGATCAAATCATTGACGCCGCACGCAGCCAGGACAAGTATTTGGGCGTTCAAGGCACCCAGGCCGAGTCCATGACCGTGTGGGTCAACGGACTGGTCGCCTCGGCCGGCGGCCAGATCATCACCTCCGGCGAAGAGGGCCAGGACGCAGAAATCACCTTGGACAGCGAGGCCGGTGAGAAGGCTGCCGAGATCGTGGGCACCATTGGCGAGGAGGGCCTGGGCGGACCGGGTCTACCCACCCAGGACGAAAACTCATCCATGATCCAGTTCCAGGGGGACATGGGCTCGTTCATGGTGAACTGGCCCTTCGTCTGGGCGGCGTCCAACGCCGCCGTGGAAGAAGGTTCGCTGGACAAGTCCCTGGTGGACGATATCGGCTGGGCCCAATGGCCCCGCGTCGATGCCGACACCCCGTCCGCCCCTCCGCTGGGTGGTATCAACATTGGTGTGGGTGCCACTTCCGAAAACCAGGATCTCGCCTGGGAGGCTGTGGAGTGCATCGTCACCCCGGAACACCAGTCGCAGTACTTCGCGACCAACGGCAACCCGCCGTCCTCCGCCAAGGCCTTTGACGACGCCGCGGTGCGTGAGGCGTACCCGCAGGCGTCGGTCATTCGGGAATCCCTGGACAACGCGGCACCGCGCCCGCAGACTCCGTACTACAACGAGATTTCCACCGCCATTCAGCAGGAGTGGACGCCACCGCAGAGCGTGAACGAGAACACGCCTAAAGAGACCACTGCCTTTATTGAGCAAGTCCTGAAGGGAGATGCGCTGCTGTGAGTACCACCGTCGATTCTTCGACCCGAGCACCTGGGACCCAAGCGCCCAAGGCCAAACGACAGATTTCGGACCGCGTCCGGGCGGAGCGAAAGCTCGGTTGGCTGCTGGCCGGCCCCGCGTTCATCATCATGTTGCTGGTGACCCTGTACCCCATTGTGCAGGCCCTGTACGACTCCCTGTTCTCCTTCCGCCTCACCGCACCCGGGGACAAGGAATTCGTGTTCCTGGGCAACTACGCCACGGTTTTCTCCGACTCCCTGTTCTGGCAGGACCTGGGTGTCACCCTGTTGATCACAGTGGTCACCGTGCTCGTGGAACTCGTGCTGGGTCTGGCCCTCGCACTGGTCATGCACAGTGCGATCAAGGCCACCCGCGGCCTGCTGCGCACCGCGATCCTGGTGCCCTATGGAATCATCACCGTGGTCTCCGCGTTCGCGTGGTTCTACGCGTTCGACATCACCACCGGTTACGTCAACAACTGGTTCGACTGGGTTCCCGGTATCGGACCGGACTTCAACTGGTTTGCTTCTCAGGGTCCCGCGTTGACCATCATCATGGCGTCCGAGATCTGGAAGACCACCCCGTTCATCTCGCTGTTGCTGCTCTCCGGGTTGGCACAGGTTCCGGGGGAACTCTCCGAAGCGGCCCGTGTGGACGGTGCCTCCGCGTGGCAGCGCCTGACCAAGGTGATCCTGCCGAACATGAAGGCCGCCATCATGGTGGCCGTGGTGTTCCGCGCGCTGGACGCGTTCCGTATTTTCGACAACATTTTCATCATGACCCAGGGCCAGTACGGCACGGAGGCGCTCTCGCTGCTCGCGTATCGAACCTCCATCGGACGCCTGGAAATCGGCCTCGGCTCGGCGATCTCCGTGATCTTGTTCCTGTGCGTGATGCTCATAGCTCTCACCGCGATCAAGGTCTTCAAGGTGGATCTTGCCGGCAGTGGGAAGGGGAGGTAACCCGCCATGTTGAGCACTAAACAAAAGGTCGGATGGGCCATTGTCACCGTATTGGTGCTGATCTACGCACTGTTCCCGGTGCTGTCGATCCTGATGACCTCGTTCAAGACCCCTGCCGATCTGAGCTCCGGCAAGTTCTTGCCCGCCCAGTTCGTCACCGACAACTACGAGCAGATCTTCGTGGGCGACGCCAAGGATCTGTTCCTTCCCGCGCTGCGGAACTCGATCGGTATCTCACTGATCGCCACGTTCATCGCGGTGGTGCTGGCCACCCTGTGCGCCTACGCGATCGCCCGCCTGGACTTCCCGGGTAAGCGGATCGTGCTGACCACCGCGCTGATGGTGTCCATGTTCCCGGTGATCTCCATTGTCACCCCGCTGTTCAACCTGTGGCGTCAGGTGGGCCTGTACGACACCTGGCTCGGTCTGATCATTCCTTACCTGTCCCTGACCCTTCCCATCTCCATTTGGACGCTGGCGGCCTTTTTCCAGCAGATCCCGTGGGACTTGGAGCGGGCGGCCCAGGTCGACGGCGCTTCCACATGGCAGGCGTTCCGCAAGGTGATCGTTCCGCTGACCGCCCCGGGTGTGTTCACCACCGCGATCATTGCGTTCTTCATTGCGTGGAACGACTTCGTCTACGGAATCGGTCTGACCTCCACGTCGGCGGCGCGCCCCGTGCCGGCGGCGCTGGCCTTCTTCACGGGCGCGTCGCAGTTCGAGGATCCCGCCGGTGCCATTTCCGCCGCCGCGATCATCGTGACCATCCCCGTGGTGCTGTTGGTCCTGGCCTTCCAGCGCCAAATCGTTTCCGGCCTGACCCAGGGCGCGGTCAAGGGTTGATCCCACCGGTGCCTCAACACTTCAAGCTCAAGCACAGTAAGGACTGAGTAGACATGGCAGCTATTACCATGCAGAACCTCGTCAAGAAGTACGACGACGGTTTTCCGGCGGTCAACGACGTCTCCATCGACGTGGCCGACGGCGAATTTTTGATCCTCGTGGGCCCCTCGGGTTGTGGTAAGTCCACCCTCCTGCGCATGGTCGTGGGACTCGAGGACATCACCAGCGGCGAGTTGCTCATCGACGGCGAGCGCGTCAACGACAAGGCTCCCCGCGACCGCAACCTGTCCATGGTGTTCCAGAACTACGCCCTGTATCCGCACCTGACCGTCTACGAGAACATTGCGTTCCCGTTGCGGTTGTCCAAGGGTCAGTTCTCCAACGACGAGATCGACCGTAAGGTCCGTGCGGCGTCGGACACCCTGGACCTGGACGAGCACCTGGAGCGCAAGCCGGCCAACCTGTCCGGCGGTCAGCGGCAGCGTGTGGCCATGGGCCGCGCGATCGTGCGTGACGCGGATGCGTTCCTCTTCGACGAGCCGCTGTCCAACCTGGACGCCAAGCTCCGTGGTCAGATGCGCACGGAGATCGCCCAGTTGCAGCGCCGGATGGGCATCACCTCCATTTACGTGACCCACGACCAGACCGAGGCCATGACCCTCGGTGACCGCGTGGCAGTGCTCAAGAAGGGCGTGCTGCAGCAGATCGCGTCCCCGCGTGAGCTCTACGAACAGCCGGTCAACTTGTTCGTGGCGGGCTTCATCGGAGCGCCCTCCATGAACTTCTTGCCGGCGCGCATCGAGGGCAACGTGTTCAAGACACCCATTGGTGACATCGAGGTACCGCAGCGGGTGCAGCAGAAGGTGTCGGGCAAGAGCGACATCGTGCTGTTGGGTCTGCGCCCCGAGCACTTCGAGGACTCCAAGTTCGTGGACGAGGCCAAGGTGCCCCACGGCACCACGTTCGAGGCCGAGTTCACCCACACCGAGTGGCTGGGTAACCAGCAGTACGGCTACAGACAGTTCGAGCAGGACCAGGCCGTCAAGCACAAGCTCGACGAGCTGGCCAAGGACTTGGACGCGGACGAGATGCCTTCGCAGGTGGTCGTGTCCCTGGACGCCTCCTCCCGCATCCGCGGCGGCACGGCGGCCAACATCTGGTTGGACGCACGACGCATGCACGTGTTCGATCCCGAGACCGGTGAGAACCTCACCCGCGACGAGGAGGCCGGTGCGGAGTTGACCCGCGAGGCCACCGAGGAGCGCGAGGCGGAGATCGAGCGCGCTCGGCAGAAGGCCGACCGCGAGTCGGACAGTGGTGTTCGCAACGCCGCCGGCGACGGATCCGAGTTGGGTGGTCGACACCGCGCGGCCGGCGCGGCCGGGCAGGGCGGCAGCACCAGCGTCTGACACCCGCCAAGCATTCATGACCGCCGACGCCGCGGTGAGACTCCTCCGGGACGTCTCACCGCGGCGTCGGCGTGTGTGCGGTTATTACTGGAACGTGGTCTGGACGAAGGTCAGCCAGACAACCAGCGCGATCACGAGCACCAGGGCCAGCGAGGACGCAGCGTAGCGCAGCCGCGGATAGCGCACGTGCCAGGAAACGAGCGCGGGCCAATGCGTGCTGACCTGCTCGGGGGTGGCCTGTTTGAAGTTCACGTGCTGCGCGCCGGACAGGTCCGCGAAACTCTTGAGCGAGGTTGTATCCCACACGATTCCGTCGAGCGCCATGGCACGCTTGCCGGTCTCGGTCACGAGCCACAAGTAGGGCCTACCCCGGGGCTTACCCGATGTGGGGCGCGGAGGCAGAAGTTTGTCCACCGTGACCACCTGATGGACCCTGTCGCGGGGTACGGCGTGGAATCCGATCCAGCGCGACTTGAGGAAGTGCGTCCGGGTGATCACCGTCAGCGCGGGGCGCAGGTACCCGTAGGCAATGACCCCTCCGGCCAAGGCCAGCAGGATCAGCACCGCGATCACAGGCCCGCGCGGGCGGCGGTAGTACAGCGCCAGCAAAGCCACGGCCACTAGGAGCAATGGAGGCACGGCGGCCCAGATCCGGCGGCCGTACGAGGTGATGCGCGGGTGGAAGATGTGCTGCGGAACCGAGTACTTCTCCGGAACCTGTCGGACTGTTTCTGCCATGGCGTACTGAGATTCTCCCGCTGACGTCGGTGTGGGCCCGCACCAGCTTAACCGGCGCAGCACACTGGATCGGACGGTCGGATCGCCGGATCGCGCCATCTAGCGACTCGCACCTGCCGATGGACTAACGTGATGATTCATGGAACGAACCGACCGCGTACTGAAGGCCGTAGGGGCATGGCTCTTCCTCATCCTGCTCTCGGTTGCCGCGGCGGCGGTCACGATCGCCCTGGTCAACAAGTACCAGTACGGGCCGGAAACGGACGTCAAGGCCTATTTCGAGGCGCTCCAGGCCGGCGACGGCGCGGCGGCCCTCGGCGCGCTCAACGCCGAGGTCCCGGATTCGAACGCGGCCCTGTTGGACGGTGAGCCGTTGGAGGCGGCGGCGGAGACATTGGACGACGTGTCGATCTCCACCGTGTCCTCCTCCGGCGACCAGGCCGTGGTCCGTGCGGACTACACCCTGGACGGTCAGGAACACAGTTCCGAGTTCACCCTCCACCCGGCGGACACCCAGTGGGGGTTCTTCACCGTGTGGGACTTCGACCGCACCACCCTGCCCACCATGCGCGTGACCATGGCCGGTTCCACCTCGGTGGACATCAACGGCGAGTCCGTGGCACTGACCGATTCCGCACGTGACTTCGCGGTGTTCTACCCCGGCGTGTACACCGGTTCCTTCACCTCCGCCATGGTGACGGCGGAGCCCGAACGGACTCTGGTGACCGACCCCGGCACCCAAGCCGACCTGGAACTGGTCGCCAGCCCGTCGGACGAGCTGACATCGCAGGTCAGCGGGCAGATCAAGACGTACCTGGACAACTGCGCCGGGCAGGACACCCTGTACCCCGCCGGCTGCCCGTTCTCCTACGAGTTCACGGGGCGCGTCCTGGACGACGTGCAGTGGTCCATCACCGAGTACCCGGAACCCGAGGTGCGTCTGGGCGGACCCACGGCGGACCGGTGGACCCTCATGGACGCCCCCGGCACGGCCAAGATCGAGTTCACCTCCGTCAACCTCTTCGACGGGAAAACCAGCAAAGTGTCCGAGGACGTGCCCTTCACGTTCAAGGGCGATCTGGTGGTCACCGAGGACAAAGCCACGGTCACACCCGAGCCGTGAACCGCGGCGGGATCAGTCCAGCCCGCGCAGCTCCAGGGTCAGCTCGGACTCGGCGTCATCCGACACCGTAAAAGGAATCCCCCAGTCCTGCTGGTACAGGTGGCACGCGGCGTGTTCGGGTATCTCGCCGTCCGGGGAGCCGTCGCACGCGGCCGCGCGAGCGGTGATGTGCAGAACCCCCTCGCTCACACCGTCCGCCAGCCGCAGCGTGCGCGTCAGACCCTGTGCGGTCCCGTGGCCCTCGACGAGCGCCTCGGCCGGTGAGGACGAGACCTTCAGCTGCGTGGGATCACCCCAGCGGTTGTCCAACTTCTGTCCGGCGGGAGCGGAGAACCGCACCGTCAGGCCCAGTTCACCCGGCGCGATCGGGGTGCGCTTGCGCTGCATCTGCGCGGCACCCTCGTCCACGGTCTGGGCGTCCTTGGGTACCGGGACGCGCACCAGCCGATGGGCGTTGGCCTCCACGACGACCAGCACGGGGTGATCCTGCGAGTCGTCCAGGATCACCCCGGAGGGTTCGGCCAGACCGCGGGTCAGGGTGGAGACCTCCTCGGTCGAAGGATCGTACCGGCGGATCGCACCGTTGTAGGTGTCCGCGATGGCCACGGAGTTATCGGGCAGAACGGCCACGCCCAGGCAGTGCTGCAGGCGGGCCTGGGCTGCGGCGCCGTCGCGGAAGCCGAAGTCGAACAGGCCCTCACCAATGGGGCTGTCCACGCGGGACACCGCACCGGACTCGTCGAAGCGCACGCGGCGCAACGCCGAGGACTCGGAGTCCGCGACCCACACCGTGCCGGAGGCATCCTGCGCCAGACCCGAGGGCTGGGCGAACCAGGACTCGGTGGCCGCGCCGTCGCGCAGGCCCTCGTCCCCGGTACCCGCGAGCACGGCCAGTTGACCCGTGCGCGGGTCGAAGGAGAACAGCTGGTGCGTACCGGCCATCGCGATCACCAGGGCATCCGCCGCGGTGGACCACAACACGTCCCACGGCGAGGACAGCGCAACGTCCGTGGGAGCGGCGTCGGCGGGGACCTCGTTCGGATCCACCCCGCGAGCGCGGGCGTCGTCCAGGAGGCGCTGCACGCCGTTACCGGCCAGGGTGCGCACCGCACCCGTGGACAGCTCCACACCGCGCAGGCGGTGATTGACGGTGTCCGCAACGATCAGGTCGTACCCGAGATCCGCGCGCACGGACTCGGGCAGCAGGGCCACCCCCTGGGGCTCGTTGAAGCGGGCGGCATCCGCCGGGCCGTCGGCCCACCCCTTGGTGCCGGAACCGATCGCTCGACGCACCGTGGTGAGATCGTCCTCGAGCTGCACCAGCCGGTGGTGGCCGGTATCGGTGACCATGAAGGAGCCGTCCGGCAAGCGCACGGATTTACCCGGGAAACGCAGGTCACCCTCGGGGCGCGGGCGCGGCACGTAGGGGCCGTCACCGCGGTGCAGGGTGCCCTTGGCGTCGTGCTCGGCCACGAGCTCCTCCACCAATGATTCCAGGCCCTGCACGTGGCCCTCACCGGACAGGTGCGCCACAATGTAGCCCTCGGGATCCAACACCACCAGGGTGGGCCAGGCGCGGGCGGTGTAGGCGTCCCAGGTCTTCAGCTCGGGGTCGTCCAACACGGGGTGGGTGATCTCATAACGATCCACCGCGGCGGCCAGCGCCCGGGGATCGGCCTCGTGCTCGAACTTGGGCGAGTGCACGCCCACGGTCACCAGCACGTCCGAATACTTCTCCTCGAGCGGGCGCAGCTCATCCAGCACGTGCAGACAATTGATGCAGCAGAAGGACCAGAAGTCCAATACCACGATCTTGCCGCGCAGGGCTTCCAGATCCAGCTGCCGGTCGCCGGTGTTGAGCCAGGCGCGGCCGGTGAGCTCAGAAGCTCGGACGGGGGTTGTGCTCCGCTGTGTCTTCACAGTGTGATGAGTCCTTCCAGGCATGCAAAAATCGGTCTTTCACAGCAACGTTAGCCGCCGCGCGCATCTTCCCGGGCGCGCGCCTTGCCGTCCGTGCCTCAGCGGCGGCGTTCGTCCTGCTCGGCGAGGTTCGCCATCATTTCGTTGTAGGCCTTCAACTCCGCGTCGTCGGTGCGGTCCGCCTGGCGGTCCACCCGTCGGTTCTCCTTGCTGCCCTCGAGCGCCCACAGGATGGCCACGATCACGGCCAGCAGGAACGTGGGGAACTCGCCGATGCCCCACATGAGCATTCCGCCCAGTTCCTGATCCTCCAGCGCGCTGGGGCCCCAGGGGCGGCCCATGTTGCCGAACCAGCCGGCCTGCAGCACCGAGGTCATGCTCATGATGGAGATGCCGATGAACGCGTGCGCGGCCATGGTGGCCAGCAGCAGCACCAGGCGCATGGGATAGGTGGGGCGCTTGGGAATCGGGTCGATACCGATCAGCACCAGGGCGAACATGTATCCGGTGAACAGGAAGTGGATCATCATGAACTCGTGACCCACGTGGTAACGCAGCGTGACGCGGAACAGGTCGGTGAAGTAGAACAGAACAATCGAGAACGCGAAGTTGGCCGCAGCGAAGATCGGGTGGGTCACGATCTTGCCCCACGTGGAGTGCACGAGGCGCAGGATCCATTCACGCGGTCCGCGAGTGCCGTCCCCGCGGGGTTCCAAGGCCTTGAGGACCACGGTCACGGGCGCGCCGGAAACCAGGAACAACGGCACGATCATGGTGAGGCTCATGTGCTCCACCATGTGCGCGGAAAACAGCACGCGGGCGTAGACCGCCACACCACCGGAGGTCGCATACATGAGCAGCACCAACCCGATGAGCCAGGACCCGGTCCGCAGCACCGACCACTGATCCCCGCGTCGCCACACCTTGATGGCGGCCCAGAGGTACACGATGGCGAAGAAGACGACCACCGCGGCCCAGAACCAGTCGATGCGCCACTCGGTGAACCAGGAACTGACCGTCGGTTCGGGGGGCAGCTCGTACCAGGTGAGCAGGCGCGCCGGGGAGGCGTCCGTGGGCATCTCCTCGGGCACGGGGGGAGCCGTCCGGCTCAGGGCGGAGGCAATGCCCATCAGCAAACCCATCAGCACCAGCTCCACCACGATCACGCGCCACAAAGTAGCCGCGCGCGAACGGGAGCCGTCCGTCACACCCGGGATCAGCCACTGGCGGTGCGCAAAGCCCACCAGCATCAGCACCAGGGTCAGCACCAGCTTGGCCAGCACGATCCGGCCGTACCCCGAGTTGAGCTGCTCCCACGAACCAATGCGCACCTGCGCGTTGATGATCCCCGACAGCAGGACCAGGAAGTAGCACCCCAGGGCCACCACCGAGTACCGGCGCAGCACCACGGCCAGCAACGGGACACGCTGCCTGGTCTGACCGCGGTGGGCAATCACCGTGGACTCCTGGGCCAGCAACGGGCTGGCCCACGCCAGGGCAATCAGACCGCCCACCCACAGGCAAACCCCCAAAAGGTGCAGCCCCAGCGAGTTCACGGCCCCCATGTGGTCGGCCCCGCCCGATGAGTGACCGTTCAACGCGAGCGCCACCAGCGCGACCATGGTCAAGGCCAGGGTGCAGAAGAGACCCAGGAGCGCACGCACACCGAAGATCAAGGTGGTGACCACCGCCGCCACGATCACCACGGTGACCTGCGCCTGACCCGTGGCGATCTCCGTGACGTAGTGGGTCAATTGCTGGGTGTAGTTCTCACCCGCGCCCAATCCCGTACCCGAGACGTCCGAGTAGGTGAAGATCAGCACCGCGATCGCGGAGACGGTCCACACGACCGACGCGGCCTGGGCCAGCTGCAGCACCGCCGCATACACCGGGTGTTCCGGTTCGGCGGCTTGGTCGCGGCTGTTGCGCGGTGGCCGCTTGCGCGTGGGGTCCGCGAATCTCGGCACCACACCGATCGCCAACAAGAGCGCACCCATGACCGCGGCCATCGAGATGTTGTGCACGGTCTCCAGGGCCGGCAGGCCCCAGCGCACCAGGGCCCCCGGGTCCGCAACCTGGCGCGGGTCCGAGGCGCCGCCGTACAACAGGGCAGCGGTCATCCCGATCATGGCGCTCACCAGGACCACGGCCACGGTCCACGGGGTGAGGCTCACCCCCGCGATCTCGGACCGCCGAGGCGGCGTGCTTTCCGGAGCTTTGGCCCCAGTGGCAGTGCTCATTCGTGTGCTCCTTCGGCCCCGTGCTCGGTGACCATTCCCGCGTTATGGGCCGGTGCCCCTGTTGTGTTGTGCTTCATCCGATCAGAAGAGTTGATCTCCTACGAATCCACCTTCCTCGCACCCGGGTGGAATCGCAAACACCGCCGAGCCGATGGGCACGGTCCAGGTGTTGAGCATGTCCATCTCGTCCAGCCTCTTCTGGATGGGCACGAATTGCTTGACCGGATCCGCTTGGTAGGACGCGAAGATCAATCCGGTATTGGATACTCCCCCGCTGATCTCACCGGAACGGCTCATCCCCGATGCGTCGGCCACCGGCAGATCGTAGTTGTAGACACTGCGGAAGATTTTTTCGTCGGGATTGTCCGTGCGGGACCGCCGAATGTGACTGTAGGACGCGATCACCGGGAACCCCAACGGGCCCTTGGCCTCGAAGTCCGGTTCATCGTGTTCCTGCGATCCGGTCAGGGGGGCGCCGTCGGCCAGCTTCCGGCCCACCGCGTCCTCGCGGGCGGGAGTATCGGCCTCGTCCCATGTGTCCACATTCATGTGGATGCGGCGCAGCACCAGCGATGTACCGTTCTCGATCCATGGATCGAATCCGTCCCGCCCGTAGACCACTTTCTCGTGGTCTGTTTCCCCCGGATACGGGTTGACCGTGCCGTCCACCTGGCCGAACAGGTTGCGCAGGCTCTGGCCGGAAACCGTGGCCCCCACGGTGTTGCGGAACCCGTCCTGGATCCACCGCACGGCCGCGAAGGACCGCGAATCCTTGAGCAGCACGCGCTGGGCATGCGCCAGGGTGAGCTTGTCGTCGCAGCACAGCTGCACCAACACGTCGCCCTGGTTCCACCGGTCCTGCAACCGGTCGATGGTGAATGCCGGGAGGGGTTTGAGCCACCCCGGGGAGCGGGCCGCAGCAATCAGGGACATGACCTTCGGTCCGAATCCGAACGTGACCGTGAGCCGCGAGGGGTTCTCCGCGAGCCACGGCTCCTGGTCCCACAACGGAGCGCGGCCCTGGGTGAGGGCGGCGGCGTCGTCGGAGAGCACCCGGAGCATGCGCCGCAGGGAATCCTTGCTCGCGCCCTTGTTGAGGTCCAACGCGATGAAGGCGGAGAAGGCCTGGGGCAGTGTTGCCACGCCGGCCTGCCGAGCGCCGTAAAACGGTTCCGTCTGCAGGCCGTGCCGTGCGGCGTCGCCGTGGTCGGAGGTGGGCCGGTCCGATGAACCGAGTACCCCGCTGAAGCCCGCCGCTGATGCGGCTCCGATGCCGGTGGCGCCCGCACCTGCGA
Organism: Kocuria gwangalliensis; assembly: GCF_039544365.1. NCBI lineage: Bacteria > Bacillati > Actinomycetota > Actinomycetes > Micrococcales > Micrococcaceae > Kocuria > Kocuria gwangalliensis. Next base: position 226,718 of record NZ_BAABLN010000001.1, read on the forward strand.
CCGCTCCGATGAGGAGTGATCGCCGCTGCAGGCCCCCGGAACGAGGGGTTTCGTCAGTGCTCATGGCATTCTGGAAGTGCCGAGGATTGCGCGCTGGGCATCTCGGAGTGCTCACCGTGGCCGCTGTGCTCCTCGCCCGGGGCATAGTGCTCCTGCGCTCCCGCGTAGTCGCGCACCGGCACGGTGATCTCCTGGGTCCGGCCGTCACTGAACCCCAGGTCGAGAGTCAAATCGGTCCCCGACTGCACGGCACACGTGAGCTCCATGAGCATGATGTGGTCCCCACCGGGTTCCAGCGTCTTGGTCTCTCCGGGCCCGATCTCGAAGCCACCCTCAACCCGCTTCATCTCGGTCGCGCCCGTTTGGTCGTTCATCACGGTCTCGTGCAGCTCGGCCACGTCAGCGGTGTCTGCCGCGGCAATGGATTCGAGCGTCACGGCCTGGTCACCGGTGTTTTTGAGCGAACCGAACACGGAGGTCATGTTCGAATCGGCCGCCTTGGCCCAGCCGTCCCCCAATTCCACAACTTGCCCGGTCGCCGCAGTAGCCTCCGCCGACGACGCCGCCGGGGCCTGCGTGGTCTCGTTCGCCGGGTTGCCGCTCGAGGAGCAGCCGGTCAGTGCCGTCGCGGCCAGACCCACCGCCAGCAGGGATGTCACGCCGCGGCGCACGGGGCGGGGCAGCGGACCGGAAGCACGTTCAATCATCAAGTTCATGGTGTGGTCTTTCTCTAACCTGAGTTCCGCCCCGCCCCGACCGGGGGCACATGAATATGCCGCGACGGAAATACGGGGCGGAACCCAGAAACCTACGGGATACGGTGGCCGATCAGTTCTTCTTGCGGCGGGTGGCCAGCACCAGGACCACGATGAGCAGCGCGAGAGCACCCACACCGCCGATCACGGGGATCGGCCAACCGGGCGTGCCGGATTCGGCTGCGGGCTCGGCCGCTTCGGACGCGGAGTCGTCCCGATCGTCACCCGTGGGGGTCGCGGACTGTTCCTGGGTGGGGCCCTGGTCGGCCACCTCACCGGCTCCCGCTCCCACGGTGTAGTCGAAGGTTCCCTCAATGGGGTGGCCGTCCTCGGACACCACGCGCCACACCACCGTGTAGGTCTCGTCCTCGGTGGAACCGGGGTTGTCGAGCGGCTGGATCAGTTTCTGCCGGTCCACGGTCGATTCCTGCGCGACCTGCGATTCACCGGTGGAGTCCGTCACCCGGACTTCCCGGCCGATGTCCATGATGTTTCCGGAGAGCGTGAGGGTGAGCGCTTCCGGCGACGCCTCCAGCGCGGCCCCGGACTCGGGGTCGGAGCTGATCATTTCGTCGTGGGCTGCGGCTGGTTGCACCGTGCTGACGAGCATGAACAATGCGGTCAGCAGGGCCAGCAGGACGGCCGCGAGCGGACGCCGATCGGAACCGGCGGGCGCCACCGCGCTGTGCGGCGTCGTCCGTGCTGCGGATGTGGAACGGGCGGGGACTGCGGAATCAAAAGTGTGCATGGAGTTCTCCTGCGTCAAGGACGCGTTACTGCCGCTGCGCGCGGCATGAAGCGGGATGTGAAGTGTGGCCATGACGGCACTCCGGATCCCGCGGCAACGCCGACCACCAACGCCGACGAACTACGCGAGAACCGGGACCGTCCCCCGGGCGGGTGGGCCCCTGAAACCATGCACGACCGGCAGGAGCAGCTGATCGGTGAGAGCGCGCGGAGAGGTCCACGCAATGCGGCGCGGCACCGTACGGATCACCGGAAGCGTAGGCACGCTGACCCAGGCCGCGACCCGTAACGAGACGGCGTCGACCAGGCGCATCACGGCGACCTCACCGTGACGTAGGAGAAGGTAGGTGGCAACGGCGGCGACGACGTGCGCCATCAGCATGCCCGTGCCGTGATGGACCAGGTCCGGGGCGGTCGTGACCACCAGCTGTGGGGTGCCCTCGGCAACCGGACCGGCGGCGTGATGGGTGTGGTCAACGGCGGTGACGCCGTGCCCGGCCTGCGCGAACACACCGTGAAAAAGGCCCTGGCTCGCCACGACCGCCGCGGCAACGCTCACCCGGGAGAGCACCGTGCCGGCGAGCAGCATGCACACGGGAGCCGCGAGTGCGGCGGAGAGGAGCATCAGGATGACCGGGGGCCATGTGCCGTCCACGGCGGCGTGGGAGGCGGCACCCAGGCCCGTCGCGGTCAGGGACGCGGCCCAACCCCGGGCAAGACGGCGCGCACGCGAAGCCACCGCACACCTCCGGGGTTCTGATCAGTCGACAAATTTCCCTCCATTATGCGTGTCAGCCGGGGAATTCACGAACTCGGAAACGATTGAGGGACCGCCCACGAAAATACGTGGGCGGTCCCTCGAACTGTCACGCGCGTAGTGCACGCGCAGGCTTACCTCACTTGGAGGAGACAGCAGCCTTCAGCTTGGAGCCGGCGGTCAGCTTGACACCGTGGCCCGCCGGAATCTGAATGGTCTCACCGGTCTGCGGGTTACGGCCCTGACGAGCGGCACGGTCGGTGCGCTCGACGGACATCCACCCCGGGATGGTGATCTTCTCGCCGTTGGAAACGGAGCTCTCGAAGACCTGGAACATTGCATCCAGCACGCCGTTGACGGCGGCCTGCGTGGTGCCGGATTTCTCGGCAACCTCGGCAACGAGTTCGCTGCGGTTCTTAGCCATGTGCTTGTCCTCCTGGACTTAATTGGCGTTCTCGGTGGAAAGGGCGCCTATGCTCCCATTGCTTCCGAGGGAGAAATTACCAGCTCGACTTGGTAATACCCGGCAATTCGCCACGGTGCGCCATTTCGCGGAAGCGAACACGGGAAATACCGAAGCGCTGGAAGGTTCCGCGGGGGCGGCCGTCGATCTGGTCGCGGTTGCGGACGCGGATAGGGGAAGCGTCACGGGGAAGCTTCTGCAGACCCAGGCGAGCCTCTTCGCGGGCCTCCGGGGATGCGTTCTCATCCACGAGGGTCTTCTTGAGCTCTGCGCGCTTGGCGGCGTAGCGCTCGACAATGACCTTGCGCTGCTCGTTCTTGGCGATCTTGGACTTCTTTGCCATGTGTTTAGCGCTCCTCGCGGAAATCGACGTGCTGACGAACCACCGGGTCGTACTTCTTCATGACCATGCGGTCAGGATTGTTACGGCGGTTCTTACGGGTTACGTAGGTGAAGCCGGTACCAGCGGTGGACTTCAGCTTGATGATGGGACGTACGTCCTTGTCCTTGGCCATCTCAGATCTTCTCCCCACGTGCAATGAGCTCGTTGATCACGGAGTCGATGCCGCGAGCATCGATCACCTTGATGCCCTTGGCGCTCAGATTGAGCGTGACGTTGCGACGCAACGAGGGCACCCAGTAACGCTTCTTCTGAATGTTCGGGTTCCACCGGCGCTTGGTGCGGCGGTGCGAGTGCGAGATGCTGTGTCCAAAACCCGGCTGGGCTCCGGTCACCTGGCAGTGCGCTGCCATAGTGTTCTCCTCCAATGTCCAATGTCGACGAAATGACGGCACGCATGGTCGCTGTCAGCGTTGTGTGTTGACGCTGTCAGCTGCGGCCAAGAGTGATCCGTCACCTCAAGAAAATGCCACCGTTCGTGCGCTGGGCGGTGGTGCTCAATTGCCCCGCGTCAGTACCGGTCAGGGCACTCGCCACGACGAAGACGGTGAAGATCAGGCGCCGGTAGATGGACTCCACCACACGACAGCCTTAAATTCTAGGCTTCTACGATCTCTCTCGCAAACTCAACGTTAAAAACGGTGCGATTGAGCGCAGGACCATCCTAGCGGTAGCCGCCCAAGGGGCAAACTCGGGGGCTTTTAACACGAGTTCGGGGTGCGCGCCGTCCATGACCCGGCGCACACCCCAGAACACGTTGTGCGGTTCCCATCTCCTCACCCAGGAGATTAGGTAAGACTAATCTAACCTAAGTTGCGGACGGGGGGAACCCCTCGGCGGCATCCGTTATTTCTGCCTCGGTTCCGCGATATCTCGGTGTTCCAGCGGCTCGTGCACCGACACCTCGGGGTCACGGGATGCGGTTCCAAGCGTCTCGTTGACGGCCCGCACGAGGCTTTGCACGCGCGCCATCGCGTTGAGTTCCTCCAGCAGGACGTACTTTCCCTGCCCGTCCGCCAGCGGAACCCGCCAATTGGGATACTCGTCACTGGTGCCCGGCTGGTTCTGGATCCGCCGCTCCCCCACCGCGTCCACCAGGGACACGTTGAACAGCATGGACGGCGCTCGCCCCAGGTAGCGGTAGAGCGCCTCGATCTTGGCCTCTTCGCTGCTCTGCGCGCCGCCCGGGAGCAAGCCCTCGGCCTCCACCGCGGTGAAGAACGTTTCCAGTTGCTGCCGCGCCTGCCTACGCTCCTCCTCGGGGGAACGAGCGAGTAACCCCAGGTCCTCGCGGAGTTCGAGCTGCACACCCTCCAGATAACCTGCGGTGGGCGGCAAATCATGAGTGTTGACCGATGCCATACACAGTTCGCGGTACTGGGACGGGTCCAGGGGCTCGTCCTCGGCCATTTCGAACCACAGGATGGACGTACCCAGCACCCCTTTTTGTTCCAGGTACCGGCGCGCACTGGGTTCCACGGTGCCCAGGTCCTCACCGATCACCACCACGTCCGCCAGTTCGGCCTCCAGTGCCAGCACGCCCACCATGGCCTCGTGGTCGTAATAGACGTAGGCGCCCTCGGAGGCCTGGTTGCCGTCCGGGATCCACCACAGCCGGAACAACCCCACCACGTGGTCGATCCTGATGCCACCGGCGTGCCGGAAAATGTTGCGCAGCATGTCCCGCCAGGGTTGATAACCGGCCTCGGCCAGCCGCTGCGGGTGCCACGGCGGTTGGCTCCAGTCCTGGCCGAGCTGGTTGTACATGTCCGCGGGAGCTCCTACGCTCACACCGCTGGCCATGGTGTCCTGCAAAGTCCAGGCATCGGCGCCGTTCTTGCTCACACCGACCGCAAGGTCGTGCACCACACCGATGTCCATGCCCGCCAGGTGGGCCGCGCGCTGGGCGGCCTCGAGCTGTTCGTCGAGCAACCACTGCAGCCACACGTAGAAGTCGATGCGGCGCGCGAGGCGGGTACGCGCCTCGCGAGCGTAGGGCGCCACCGGTGAGGCGGCGCCGTCGCCCCATTCGGGAGCATCCTCGCCCAGTTCTTCACGCAGCGCGCACCACAAACCGAAGTCCTGCAACGTCTGTCCCCCGCGCGCCACGAAGGCCTCGAGTTGTTGCTGGCGGTACGGCGAGCGCCGCACGGTGAACAGCAGGTCCAGGCTCTTGAGCTTGGCCTGGTAGGCGGGGTCGCGATCGATCCGGTTGGGATCCAGCACGGTCTTGCGCTGCACGGCGGCCAGCCGCTCGATTACCTCGCGATCGTTGGGGCGCAGGTACGCGAACTCGGCCACGTCGGTGATCCGAAGGTAGAGCGGGTTGAAGAACCGTCGGCTGGAGGGTAAGTACGGGGACGGCTCGACGGGCGGTACCGGCTCCGCGGCATGCAGCGGATTGATCAGCACGTAGTCCGCGCCCTGTGTGCCGCTGATGGCCGCCAGCGAGGCCAGGTCGGACAGGTCACCCACGCCCCACGAGCGCGAGGACATCAGCGAGTAGAGCTGCGCCATGTAACCCCAGCGCCGCCGCCCGCGCAGCTTGTCGGTGGTGTTCAACCGCTGCGGGGTCACGGCCACGTGGATCGTTTCCGATCCGCCGTCATGGACCTCCGGGCTCTCGGCCTCCAGGAGGTACCACCCCAGCTCAAGATCCTCGGGCAGCTCGTAGCGGCGCCTCTCCCGCGTCACCCCGTCAATCTCGCGGGTGTCCGACGACGCCGCGGCGTCCAGTTCCCGCGCGGCCTCGGGGTGGCCCTCGGGCCACAACCGCACACGTGCATCGGCACCGGAGGGCACGGTCACGTCCACCGTGGTGTGCGTAGCGACCTCGGTGATCACCACAGGGGGCAGCATGCGCCGCCAGGGGGCCTCATCCCGAGCCCGGAGACTCTCCCGTGCCGCGGCCTCGGATGAGGCGTCCGCGCCCAGCGCGGTGAGCACCTTACGCAGGGTCTCGTCCGGCACGGTCTTGGATTCCCCGTCAAAACCTTGATAGTCGGTGGCCACGCCGCAGCGGGAGGCCAATGTTTGCAGTGGGGTCTCACCCGAGTGTGATGCGCTGTCCGCCATGGCACCACTCTAATCAGCCGGGTGACCATCTCCGGCCCACATGACCCGCCCTCGGTCGTTGCCGCGGGTTATGACGCGTCCCAGGCCTGGGCTGTGAGTTCGAAGCTGCGCGCGCGTACCTCCGGGTCGTAGGCGTAGCTGTTGAGCATCAACTCGTCCGCGCGGGTGAGCTCCACGACCTGTTCGAGCTGGTCGGCCACGTGCTGTGGGGTTCCCACGGCGGAGACCGCCAGGTGCTGCTCCACGAACGCGGCTTCGGCCGGGGTCAGGTCCACCTGATCCACCGGGGGCTGTAGCGGCCCCCGGCTGTTGCGGGCCATTCCGCGGACCAGTAGTTGGTGGGTGGTGAACTGCCTACGCGCTTCGGCCTCGGTATCGGCGGCGAGCACATTGGCGGCAACCATCACGTACGGCTCCTCCAGCGTGGCCGTGGGCGCGGACGCGTCGAAGGCCGTCCGGTAGGTCTCGACGGCCGCCATGATCATGGCCGGCGCGAAGTGCGAGGCGAACACGTAGGGCAGACCCAGGGACGCCGCGACCAGGGCGCCGTCGGTGGAGGATCCCAGGATCCACAGCGGCACGCGGGTGTTGCGAGCCACCGCGGCGCGAATGGGCTCGCCCTCCTGCCCTCCGAAGTAACGTTCGAGCTGGTGGATGTCCTGGCGGAAGGTGTCGTGACCTCCCTGACCACGGCGCAGCGCCAAGGCCGTGCGCATATCGGTTCCGGGTGCCCTGCCCAGCCCGAGGTCCACTCGCCCCGGGTAGAGACTTTCCAGCGTTCCGAAATTCTCGGCCACGGTGAGCGGAACGTGATTGGGCAGCATGATGCCGCCGGACCCCACGCGGATGGTGGAGGTGGCCGCGAGGGTCTGCCCCATGAGCAGGGCGGTGGCCGAGGACGCGAAGGACTCCGAGTTGTGGTGTTCCGCATACCAAACCCGTGCGTAGCCGGCGGCCTCCAGCCGCTGGGCGAGCGCCGTGGCATCGCGCACACACTGGGCGACCGGTCGATCTTGGATAATGGGCACCAGATCCAAGGCGGAGAGGTTCACGTGAGAATTCTGGGCTGCTACCACGGTGTGGTCCTTTCACCGGCCGTCCGCTGGGTCGTCGTCTTCGATGCTATTACCTGTTCCGTCCACCGCCGCTCCCGTCACGTGAGGATTACCCCATGAAACCGTCATTGCCCGCCCCGCCCGCAGACTGGCGCCCCACCGCCGCGGTATTCGACTGCGACGGCGTGCTCATGGACACCGAAACCGCATGGGCCGGCGTGCAGGAACAGGTCTGCGCCGATTACGACGTCGCATTCGGCGAGGCCTCGCTCAAGGAACTGATGGGACTCTCCGCCGCGGACGTCGCGCGCTGGATCACCGATCGTGCCGCCGAAGCCGCTGCCGAGAAGGGCCGTGAGGGGCCCGACCCGGATGAGGTCTACGAGCACCTGATCGAGGTCGAGGCCTCGGTGGTTTCCGGCATTCTGGAACCGTTGCCGGGCGCCCTGGAAACCGTGCGCGCCTTTGCCGAGCGCATGCCCGTGGCGGTGGCCAGCAATTCGACCGCGCAGGTCCTCCATCGCAAGGTGCATGCGCTGGGCCTGGAAGGGACCATCACCACGTGGGTCAGCTCGGACGATGTCACCCACGGCAAACCCGCACCCGATATCTACCGGGAAGCCGTTCGCCGCCTGGGTGTGGAGCCGGGGCAGGCCCTGGCCATCGAGGACTCCCCCGCGGGCACCACCGCGGCGTCTCGGGCCGGACTATGGGTCCTGGGGGTGCCCAACGGTCACGACGAACCCCTCTCCAGTCACTTCATTGCGGATTCGCTCGCGGACCCGCGCGTGCGGGAGTTCATGACCGGTTGGGGGCTGTGACCCGGTCGTGAAACGCACGGCGCCCCGCTCCCTGCCGCACGGCAGGAAACGGGGCGCAGCGGCGTCGTCGTGCTGGGGGCAGTCAGCTGTTCCAGAGACCGTAGGTCTCGGCCAGCTCCGAGACCTTCTTGGCCCGAGCCAGGCGCGGCAGGTAGGAACCGTCCGCACCGGTGTGACCGGAATTGGCCTTCTCGATCATTTCGCGGGCCCAGCGGATCTCCTGTTCGCTGGGGGCGAGCGCGTGGTTAATGGTGTCCGCCTGGTCGGGATACAGGGTCAACTTGCCGGTCATACCCATGGACTGAGTGACCTTGCACGCGTCTTCGAGCCCCTCGCGGGACACCCCGTTGCTCGGACCGTCAATGGGGCCGGGCAGCTCACCCACGCGAGACGCGGTGACCAGGGTGGAACGTGCGAACGCGAGCGCCATGGCATCACCCGAGGCACCCGTGTCCTTACGGAAGTCACCCACGCCGAAGGCCAGGCGGAACACACCGGGAGCACGCGCGATGTCATAGGCGTTCATGAGACCCACGGCCGATTCGATCAACGCCACCACCGGAGTGCCCGCGCGGCTCATCATGGCCGTCTTGGTGATGTGGTCCGGGTGCTCGGTCTTGGCCAGCACGATGCCGCGCAGATTGTCGACCTCACTCAGTGCGGCCAGGTCCTTCTCCCAGTGGGGGGTGGTGATGTCATTGACACGGACCCACGCGCTCGCGCCGTCCTTCATGGCCTGGATCATGTCGACCCGGGCGTTGTCCTTGTCCTCCTCCGGAACGGCGTCCTCGATGTCGAAGATCACCGAATCCGCCTCCGATGCCAGGGCCGGGGCGAACAAAGACGTGTTGGCTGCGGAGGTCAAAAGCCAAGAACGCGAGAGCCGAGCGGGCAGGTCTGCGGCGCGCTGATTACGGTACGGAGTCACTAACTCTGCCTTTACTTCAGGGAACTGTGCTGGACAGGGACTATCGCAGGGGCGTGTGCGCGGGATCAACCTCTTCACCGGAACGCACGGGGCCCGGCGCAGTAGCACCGTCCGCGAACGGGGAGCCACCCATATTTTCACGACCGTGCTCCGACAGCCAATTGCTCAGATCCGGGCCCACCGGAACGATCTGGGACGGATTGATGTCCTCGTGCACGATGAAGTAGTGCTCCTTGATCTGCTGGAAATCCACCGTGTCACCGAAGCCGGGGGTCTGGAACAAATCACGGGCGTAGCCCCACAGGTTGGGCAGCTCGGTCAGTTTCTGACGGGAGCACTTGAAGTGCGAGTAGTAGACCGGGTCGAAGCGGACCAGGGTGGTGAACAGTCGGACGTCCGCCTCGGTGATGTGCTCGCCCATCAGGTACCGCTTTTCGCCCAGGCGTTCCTCAAGCCAGTCCAAGGCCACCCACAAGCGCTCATAGGCCTTGTCGTAGGCCTCCTGGGAGCCTGCGAAACCGCAGCGGTATACGCCGTTGTTGACCTCGGTGTAGACGCGCTTCATGACGTCTCGCATCTCGTCCTCGAGCTCGGCGGGCCACAGATCCGGTGCGCCCGCGCGGTGGAACTCGGTCCATTCCTTGGCGAAGTCCTCCGTCATTTGCGGGAAGTCGTTGGTCACCACCTCGCCGGTGGGGATGTCCACGATGGCCGGCACCGTGATGCCGCGCGGGTAGTCGGGGAAACGCTCGAAGTAATTCTCCTGCAGCCGCTCGGTGCCCAGCACCGGATCCTTACCCTCGGGGTCCAGATCGAACTGCCATGAACGGGCATCGTGGGTGGGCCCGGGCAGGCCGATGGATATGGCGTCCTCCAGGCCCAGCAATCGACGCACGATCAGGGTGCGGTTGGCCCAGGGACAGGCGCGCGCGGCCACCAGGTGGTAGCGACCGGCCGCGACCGGCCAGGCTTGGGCACCCTCGCCGAGTTCGGCGTTCTCGGGCTCGGCCACGATCCGATCCTCGATGTACGTGGTGTCCCGATTGAATTCCTCACCGGCGTGGACATACGCCCCGGCAGTGGAGTGCTGATCTTTGTCCTGGTTCTTCGCGTCGGTCACGGCGCTCCTCACGTCTAAGATTTATTTTGATGATACGTCATCATCACCTTCACCTGCTATGACACAAACCACCGCTGTCGAAGACGATTGTCAGGACTACAGTTGCTGAATACAACCACACCTGATGTGGCGGCCCACCACTTCTTCCTCGGGGGTGAAGACCATGAGCACGACCAGCGATCCTTCCGAAAATTCTCGTCCCCACGAGACCGAACGTCCCCGGTACGGCGTGCGCGTCCCCGGAAGTGGGAACTCGGCACACCAGGCGTCACCACCGCCCGAGACGCCATCCCAGTACCGGGAGGTTTCGCCCAGGGCCGCCCGCCGCATGGGCCGCGGACTGTCCTTCACCGTGATTCTGCTGGGCGCACTGGTCGGCCTGGGGTTGATGGCCATTGGTTTCGCCGAGGGGTGGGTCGTGGGGGCCTCCTTGGCCCTGCTGGGTGCCCTGGGGTACATCATGGTCCAATTCCAGATCCTTACCGCCTTCAGGGACCCCGACGCCGTGGCCATCCGCAGGCGGTCCAAGCTCTGGCTGATCCCCGGTGCCCTCCTCCTGATCGGGCTGCTGGGAATCGGAGCGTCGTTCCTGGTGGAACCGGTGATGGGCAGTTCCATTCCGGAGGGCCTCGTGGATGATTACATCCTGGCGTTCATCGTGGCCGGTATGACCATGGTGGTGGGCTCGGGTCTGGGATTCGGGCTGGTGGCCATGGCCGTGTTGACCCGACCCGATGACGACGACTCCCCGCTGCGGCCCACCGATTACGCGGAGCGGGCCCGCGACCGCGATGCGCGGCCGAGCTACTACGATTTCGATTGGATCAAACACGGCCCGCGCGAGTAATCCGCAGCGCTCGACCCGTGACCCCGACCGGCCAGAACAGAAAGTTCTCCACATCATGCAGACGCCCTCATCCGCCAATTCCGTGCCCTGGTTATCGGAGCACGAGAACGCCGCTTGGCGTAGTTTCCTGGCGCTGTCGCGGAGCATGGAGCGCGCCATCGACAGGCAACTTCAACGCGACAGTGAGCTGTCGAGCTCGGAATACCACGTGCTCGTCCCCCTGTCCGAATCGAAGGACGGCAGCATGGCTTCGCGTGAGCTGCTGCGGCACTTGGACTGGGAACGCTCTCGCCTGTCACACATGCTGTCCCGAATGGAAAAGCGCGGCATGGTATGCCGCAAACCCAGCCCTCACGACGCCCGCGGACTCATCGTGGAAATCACCGACCACGGCCGTCAGGCGATCAACGCGGCCGCACCCGCTCATCTGGCCATGGTGCGCGAGGCGTTCGTGGACCATCTCAGCGCCGACGACATGCACGTGCTGGTGGCCATGGCTGACGATGTGATCCCCCGCCTGGAGAAGATGAATCTGCTCTGAGAAAAACCCCCTTAACAGGGGACGGGTCCTGTCGCTTGGGGGAATTGACAGGACCCGTCGGACATCCCGATCGGGGGAGATACGGGACGCCGGCCAGCCGGGGGAACGTCCGGACGCTCTTGGGGGGATGCATCCGGGCCACTTCGACTGACATCACCACTCTAGGGGGCAAATCCATCGAGATGCAAGTAACAAGTACGGTGATTTGCATGACTTCACATTATTGCTACCAGGAGATATGAGTACCGAGACCGGGTGCGGGAAACGGCACTTTCCCGGAACACTAACAGTACCGCCGTGATTCCGAGCCTCAGGGCCGGCCGACCCGCCCTGCGGCGCGCATGCGAAAGCGCCCCGATTCCTGCGAATCGGGGCGCTTTCGGCGTGGCTCAGCGCTCCGCGGGACCGGGATCGCCGCGGGCGGAGAGCTACTTACTTGCTTTCGTTTTCCTTGGCGAGCACGTAGTTGTACTCCACCTGGTTGCCCTGGCCGCCTTCGCGCTCCTTGACCTCCAGCATCAGCTCGGGTTTCACTGCCGAGGCAATGTCATCCTCGTTGTGCGGGTCGCCCGGGAAGTAGAGCTGCTGCGTGACCAGCTGGTAACCGGGAGCGGAAACCTTGATGTGGATGTGGGCCGGACGCCACGCGTGCCAACCTGCGGCGCCGATCAACTGGCCGCACGCGCCGTCGGTCGGAATCTGGTAGGGAGCCGGCTGCATGGTGTTGATTTCGAAGTAGCCGTTCTCGTCCGCCTTGACGGTGCCGCGGAAGAGCCACTCGGGCAGCCCGGGGGCGTACTGGGAGTAGAAGCCGGCCGCGTCAGCGTGCCAGATCTCCACCTGTGCGTCCTGGATGGGGTTGCCATGAGTGTCGGTGAAGTTACCGTGGAACAGCAGCGGGGTGCCTTCTTCGTCCTCGCGCATTTCCAGGGTTGCCGGGGTGGGCATATCGGGGGCGTTGGGAACGTAGTACGGGCCCTCGATGGTGCCCACGGTGCCGGGGCGTTCCTTGGAGTTGATGTCCTCAATGGTGTGTTCGAGCCACACGTCGAGGAACAGGGGCCATTCGCCGTCGGTGCCGACCTTGATCAGCCAGGCCTTGAGGGCGTTGTACTCCTCGTAGGTGACCTCGTGCTTGATGGCGATGTCGTTGGCGGCCTGGATCAGCTCACCTGCGAGCAGGGAGACGCGTTCCTTGGGAACTTCGAATTTGTTCAGCTTGCCGGACTGGGCGAAACGCTCGGTCGCGAGCGAGCCGGCCTCGACCGCGGTGCCTTCGTTTTCCTTGCGGGTATCAGTCATGGTGACCTCCACTTTCTCATCATTGAAAAGATGTACGCCCCGGGGGTGATGCGAGGACCCACCAAGAAATTTCACGCAACCCTGTGGTGGGTGACACACCCTGACGCTTGTCTCAAGCCTACGAACCGAATCCATATCTAACAAATATGTAATTGGCCGATATTGATTATGGGTGACGATAAGCCACCCCCTTACTTCACCCTAGGGTTTACCCTGATGTGAGTGGTATCACTAGAGGCCAGAATGAGACGTACGCAACCTGTGGTTCACCTGCGGGTTTAAGCATCATCACCCGCACCACAAGATGCGCCGGGTCCACCCGGTGCACCGAAGTCCAAGGAGTTACGTCATGACCGAAACCCTCAGCCACCTTCACCAGGTTCTTGAAACCGCGCTCGTCGACGACCGCGAGCAGGGCATCATCCGCGCCAACCGTGAGATCTTCACCGACCCGGAGATCTTCGAACTCGAGATGAAGCACATCTTCGAAGGCAACTGGGTGTACCTCGCCCATGAGTCCCAGGTCCCCAATGTGGGTGACTACTTCACCACCTTCATCGGTCGCCAGCCCATCGTGATCACCCGCGACAAGGAAGAGAAGCTCAACGCTCTCATCAACGCATGCGCACACCGCGGTGCCATGCTGTGCCGCCGCAAGACCGACAACCGCACCACCTTCACCTGCCCGTTCCACGGTTGGACCTTCCGTAACACCGGTGAACTGCTCAAGGTGAAGGATTCCCGCAACGCGGGCTACCCGGAGAACTTCAACAAAGAAGGCTCCCACGACCTCACCAAGGTTGCTCGCTTCGAGAACTACAAGGGCTTCCTGTTCGGCTCGCTGAACCCGGACGTCCTGCCGCTGGAGGAGCACCTGGGGGATTCCACCAAAGTGATCGACTCGATCGTCGACCAGTCCCCCGAGGGCCTCGAGGTGCTGCGTGGTTCGTCCACGTACACCTACGACGGCAACTGGAAGGTTCAGATGGAGAACGGCGCGGACGGCTACCACGTCACCGCCACCCACTGGAACTACGCCGCGACCACCTCGCGCCGCACCGCCGGTGACTCCACCAACACCACCAAGGCCATGGACGCCGGCAAGTGGGGCAAGGCCAAGGGCGGCTTCTACTCCTTCGAGCACGGCCACCTGCTGCTGTGGCAGGAGTGGGGCAACCCCCAGGACCGTCCGCTGTGGGACCGCCGCGAGGAGCTCGTGGAGAAGTACGGCGAGGAAATGGCCAACTTCATGATCAACATCTCTCGCAACCTGTGCCTGTACCCCAACGTGTATCTGATGGACCAGTTCTCCTCGCAGATCCGCCACGTCCGCCCCATCAGCGTGGACCAGACCGAGGTCACCATCTACTGCATCGCCCCCAAGGGCGAGTCGGACAAGTCGCGCGCACACCGTATTCGCCAGTACGAGGACTTCTTCAACGCCACCGGCATGGCCACCCCGGATGACCTCGAGGAATTCCGCTCCTGCCAGAAGACCTACCTGGCCTCGGCCGCTCCCTGGAACGACATGACTCGCGGCGTCGCCCACGAGATCCCCGGTCCGGACGAGCAGGCGGCGGCCCTGGGCATGAACAACGTGATTGCCTCCGGCGTTCGCACAGAGGACGAGGGCCTGTACCCCGTTCAGCACGGTTACTGGAAGCAGGTCATGGACCAGGCCGCGGGCGAGCTCGACAACGATCCGGCGACTGTCTGATCCACGTTCGCCCCACCGACACAACGAAAGATTGCGAGACCATGACTGAAACGTTGACCGAAGAGCGCACGTCCACCATTGAAAAGGTCCGGGCGTTCCTGTACCGCGAAGCCCGCCTGCTCGATGACCGTGACTTCGACGCCTGGATCGAGTGCTACGACCCGAGCGCTTCCTACTGGATGCCCGCCTGGGACGATGCCGGCCAGCTGACGGAGGACCCGCAGCGCGAAATTTCCTTGATCTACTACGACAACCGCGGTGGTATCGAGGATCGCGTGTTCCGCATCAAGACCGACCGTTCATCGGCCACGTCCTTGCCGGAGCCGCGCACCGGACACAACATCACGGATGTCGAGATTCTGGAGCACAACGGTGACGAGGTGAAGGTCCGGTTCAACTGGTTCACCTTGTACTTCCGTTACAACGTGACCGATACGTACTTCGGTTACAGCTTGTACACCATCAACATGGCGGGCGAGCAGCCCAAGATCATGGACAAGAAGGTTGTCCTGAAGAACGACTACATTCACCACGTAGTCGACATCTACATGATCTGAGTCCACTCGCTGTGACGGACGGTCCGGTGCCCGGCCCCCGCCTCAGGGGTCCGGGCACCGGTGCTGTCCGCACCGTTTGGCCCATTTACACACCACAGCTATGACGGTGAACGTACCCGTCCCATGATCACGGTTCACCGCCAGTAGGAGAAGATCACCCATGCCGAACCAGGTTGCACTAACTTTTGAAGATGGCGTCACCAAGGTCATCAAGGTCGATGACTACGAAACCATCATGGACGCGTCCTACAAGGCGCGCATCAACATTCCCTCCGACTGCCGCGACGGCGCGTGCGGTACCTGCAAGTCCTTCTGCGAGTCCGGCGAGTTCGATCCGGGAGACTTCATCGAGGACGCCCTGACCGACGAAGAGTTCGAGAAGGGGTACATCCTGACCTGCCAGACCGTGCCGGAATCGGACATGGCCGTGAACATTCCCGCAACGTCCGAGTCCGCCAAGACGTCGGCTTCTTCGTACACCTCGCGCATTACTCAGTTGGACCGTCATTCCGAGACCACCACATCCTTCACCCTGGAGATCGACAAGCGTTCGGAGCTGGCCTACCTGCCGGGTCAGTACATGAACCTCAAGATCCCCGGCGTCGATGTGGAGCGTTCGTACTCGTTCTCGAGCGGACCCAACACCGAGGCGGCAGCGTTCATGGTGCGTACCGCTCCCAAGGGCGCGATGTCCGAGTACCTGCGTGACCGCGCCCAAGTGGGCGACGAGATCACCCTCTCGGGCCCGTTCGGTTCGTTCTTCCTCCGCGACCCCAAGCGCCCGTTGTTGCTGCTGGCCGGCGGTACCGGTCTGGCACCCCTGCTGTCCATCTTGGAGAAGCTCTCGGAAAACCCGCCGGAGCACGCCGTGCACCTGGTCTACGGTGTGACCCGCGAGGAAGACATCGTGGGCCTGGACTGGATCGAGGAGTACAAGGCCAAGCTGCCCAACTTCACGTGGGACTACATTGCCTCCGAAGAGGGCACCTCGGCACCGCACACCGGCTACGTCACCCAGATCATCGAGCCGGGCCACCTCAACGACGGCGACGTTGATATCTACCTGTGCGGCCCCCCGCCCATGGTCAACGCCGTGGCCAAGTGGCTCGAGACCGAGGGCATCGAACCCGCCAACTTCTACTTCGAGCGCTTTGCACCCAAGGAGAAGACCGGCGGCGACGCCGAGACCGGCGCACCCGTCAGCTCCGCGGACGTGGCGGAGTCCGGTGATTCGATCTCCAAGTCCGAGGCCGTTTCGTCCATGGAGACCGGGCGGTTGTCCTTCGCCAAGGAAGATTCCTTTGCGCAGCTGGACGCCCGCATGGGTCTCGAACTGGCCATCACCGAGCTCATGATGCCCAAGATCACGGATGAGCAGGTCAAGAACCTGCGCCGCCTGGCCGATGCCACCGCGGACTGCGTGAGCGGCTCCGAGGTCAAGAAGCCCGAGGACTTCGTGCGCTACAACGAAGAGTTCCACGAGTACCTCTTCACCGTGTCCAACAACCCTTCGCTGCTGGAGTCCTACCGCCGCCTGGACCTGACCGATCAAATGCAGGCCACCTTCGAGTCCGGCACCGTGATCTTCGACCGGGTCATTCAGGATCACGTGGACTTTGTGGACGCCTTCGAGAAGAAGGACATCGAGCGTGCCCGCGAGGTCATCATGGCCCACGCACGAGATGCCAAGGAGACCATGGAAGGCGCAATCGTCAAAAAGGAGTCCGAGTGAACCAGTTGCCCGAACCGTTCAGTGCACTGAGCCCGGGCCGTTTCGACGGCAAGGTGGTGCTGGTGACCGGTTCCGCCCAGGGCATCGGACAGCGGGTGGCCGAGCGGATCGGTGCCGAGGGCGGCACCGTGGTTCTGGTTGACCGTTCCGAGCTGGCCGAGCAGGTGGCCGAGGGTATCAACTCGTACGGCCAGCAGAACGGTTCCAACGGTTCCGCGAGCGCGGTCACCGGCGTGGACCTGGAGACGTTCGAGGGAGCGGAGCATGCCGTGTCCGAAACCTTGGAGCGGCACGCTCGCGTGGACATCTTGATCAACAACGTGGGCGGAGCCATCCTCATGCGTCCGTTCGAGCATTTCGATGCCGAACAGATCCAGAAGGAGATCAACCGCTCCCTGTTCCCCACGCTGTGGATGTGTCGAGCGGTTCTGCCCGCCATGTTGGACGCGGGGTCGGGCACCATTGTGAACGTGTCCTCGAATGCAACGCGCGGCATCAATCGCGTGCCGTATTCGGCGGCCAAGGGAGGTGTCAACGGCATCACCCAGGCGCTGGCGATGGAGACCGCGGGCCGCGGCATCCGGGTCATGGCTACCGCCCCGGGTGGCACGGAGGCACCACCCCGCAAGGTACAACGCGGGCCGGGACCCGAGGGCGATCAGGAGCAGGCATGGGTCAAGGACGTGGTGGATCAGGTCACCGATTCCACGTTCTTCAAGCGCTACGGAACCCTAGACGAACAAGCCGCACCCATTGTGTTCGTGGCCTCGGACGAGGCTTCATACATGACCGGGTCGGTGATCCAGGTCAGCGGCGGTGACATGGGCTGAGTGACGGCCCGCATTCCTGACGCACCGGGTGAGTCTTTTCGACTCGCCCGGTGCGTACAGTATCCGCAGGTACTCACCCCAGCCGCCGACGTCCAGGAGTGATCGTGAGCCAGTCCCCGCAGCCCGTGGTGCCCACCCACGGCACCATGCATCGCGTGTTGATCGGACTGGATCCCGCCCTGGAGCGGTTGAGCGACCTGCTCAAGGACTCCCGTAAGGGGCGAGTGAACACGGTGGTCATCAACGGCGAAGCGGGCATGGGGAAAACGTCTTTGATCTCGGAGTTCGCAGCGCACGTCAGGAGTGGCGCCCGGCCACCGCGGACTCTGCGGGCGCAGGGCGACCAGTGGGAGGCCCAGTTGCAGCTGGCTGGGTACAGCCAGTTGATCATGGCCTCGCCCGTGCGCTCGGGTAAGGGATACGACATCGATATTGCCCGGACGCCCGTGGGCTCGCAGGCCTTGACCCCGGACCGGCTCATGAATCACGCGGCCACTCTGGGCACACATTTGGAATCAATGCAGGAACGCTCGCCCGTTCTGGTCATCATCGACGATGCTCATTGGATCGATGAGGCGAGCCTTCGCATTCTGTCCTTCGTGCTGCGCCGGTTACATGCCAAGAAGGTCATGTTCCTGTTGACTCTGGACCGCAATCAGGCCCAGGGCATGCCGGCCACGGTGCTGGATCAGCTCACCGGTCACGAGGTGCAGCAAATCACGCTGGAACCTCTGGATCCGCGCGGCACCCAGGAACTCGCCCGACGCCGCTTCAACATCGACTTGTCCTCGGCCGCCAGTTACGAGCTGGTTCGGCACACCCGCGGTAACCCGCAGCAAATCAACGAGTTGCTGCGAGAAATGCCTCGGGACACGTGGCATTCCTGGTTTCCCGCCCTTCCCGCGAGTAGTCGGGTACGTGCCCGCGTGGGAAGCATCATGGCCGCAGCGTCCGAGGACCTCGCCAACGTGGCAGAAGCCGTGGCGCTCATGGGCGAGGATTCCTCCCTCACCGAAATTGCGGAGGTTTGCGGTGTCACCGATCAGGCGCGTCTGCTCTCGGCCCTGGACGAAGGCCACCGCGCCGATTTGCTGACGTTGGAACTCAACCAGGCCAGCAGTCAGGTGAAGTTCTTCGAACCCTCCGCCGCGGGCGCCATTTACGAGCGCATGCTGCCCAGTCGCCGGGTGGAGCTGCATCATCGCGCGAGCAGGGTCGTGTCCGACGAGTCCCGCAGGCTGGGCCATCTGGTGAGTTCGGCGCCGTCGGCGAATCCCGAACTGGCTGCCCGGTTGCAAGCCTTCGCCACGGAACAAGCCTCCCAGGGTGCTTGGCACGACGCCGCCAAAGCCCTGCTGTCCGCGTCGCGTCTGACCAACGACACCAGGCTTCGCAATGACCTGTTGTTGCGCGCGGTGGACGCGATCATTGGTTCGGGAAACATTGCCGAGGCCAAGGCCTGGGCCGCCGCGGTGGACGATCTGCAGCCCTCGGCCCTGCGCTCCTCCGTGCTGGGGTACCTGTCCGTGGTGACCGGCCAGGATCGCAGTGCCGAAAATCAGCTCGGAGCGGCCTGGCGCAGCGTGAACATCAAACAGGATCCAGATACCGCGGGGCAGATCGCCCAGCGACTGGTCCTGCGTGGCGTGGCGCAATGGGACGGGCCTGCCATGATCTCGTGGGCGGAGAAGGCCATGTCCCTGACGGAACCCACCACCCCCGCCTACATCGAGACCGAGGCGATCTACGGCCTGGGGTTGTTCGCCACGGGCCAGTTGAAAGAGGCTCGCAAGGCGTACGCCAGGGCCTTCGAGCGATGCGAGGAGAACGCCCAGAAGCAGCGGATGGAAATGGGGGCCGGGTGGCTCGCGCTGCGCACGGACGAGGTGGAGACCGCGCAAGCCCAGTTCGAATCCGCCGGGCCCACCAAGTTCCGCGGTGGATCGCTGCGGATCTCGCTGTGGTCGGAGGCGTGGTTGGCACGCACCCAGTTGGTGCTGGGTCATTGGGACGCCGCCGCGGCGACGATTTCCCGGGCCGCCCCGCAGCTCGAGACCGCGCAGATGGACATGCTGCGCCCCCTGTTGTACTGGACGGCCGCCGAGTTGTACTCGATGCGCGGCGACTGGGAGTTGGCCCGCCATTACGTCTCCCTCGCGGCCGTCCCCGCGGACAGTTTCCTGTGCATGTCGGTGCCGTCACTGCTGGCCAAGGCCCGCTTTCTCGAGGCCCGCGGTGATTACGGGGGGTCCTTGGAATGCATGACCCGCGTGGCCGAGTTGGATCCCTGGACCAACACCCGCGTCTCGTTCTGGTCCTGGCAGGACACCTACGTCAACTCCCTGGTCATGACCAACAATCTTGACCGCGCCCAGGAGTTCCTGGACGAGTTCGAAGCCATTGACCGCCCGGAGCACATTCCCACCGATCAGGCCCGCCTCAAGTGGGCCCGCGGCCGGTTGCTGGCCGCCCAGGGAGACCCCGACGCCGCCCGTGATTACTTCGAGGACGCACTCCACGAGCTTCGCACGGTGAACCGCCCGTACCTGCACGCGCGCATCAGTTTCGCCTTTGGGCAGTCGATGCGCCGTGCCGGTAAGCGACGGTTGGCGTCGTCGGTGTTGCGCGCGGCCCGTGATCTCTACGAGATGCTGGGGGCGCACACTTACGTGCAGCGCTGCGATCGCGAGCTCAAGGCCACGGGCGTGGACCAGGGCACCGCCCCGGATCCGGCCGATCCCGTCCTCGCTGCCGTGCAGCGCGAGCGGGTGCAGCTCACCCCCCAGGAAACCGCGGTGGCTGAGCTCGTGGCGGGTGGTTCCACGAACAAAGAGGTCGCCAGTCACCTCTTCATTGCCGAGAAGACGGTTCAGTACCACCTCACCAGGATCTATACGAAGTTCGGCATCCGCTCCCGCAGCGAACTGGCCGCCCGTTACCGCGACAACGAATAATCCCCGTCGCGTACATCCTGCGATGTGCGCGACGGGGATTTCTCCGCAGAGGTGATTACTTGACGTCCGAGGGGTGCTTGGCCAACGGAATCACGGTGATGTCCATGTACGGGAACAGCGGCAGGTTCTGCAGGATGTCATGCAGTTCGCCGTTGGATTCCACGTCGAAGACCGAGTAGTTGGCGTACTCTCCCACCACGCGCCAGATTTCGGGCCACTTGCCCGAACGCTGCAGTTCCTGCGAGTAGGCCTTCTCGGTGGCCTTGATCTCGGCGACCTCGTCGGCCGGCAGATCGGTGGGAATGTTGACGTCCATGTGAACCAGGTACTTCACGGTGTTCTCCTCACGTGTCGGGTTGTACTTATTCGCCCAGCGCGCCACCGGGGGCCGAGGGCCCCGTGTTTTCGGCGAGCGTGCGGGCGGGATTTCGCCGGGCCCTCGCCAGGGACCGGCTGAAACTCAGTGGTTGCGGTAATGCGCGAGCTTGTCCTCATCGATTGCGGTGCCCACGCCGGGTACGTCTCGGACGAAAATTTTGCCGTCCTCGATGCTCAGGGGCTCGGCCAACAGGTCATCGGCCATATCCAGGTAGTTCGACAGCTCCCCCGCGCGTTTGGAGGTGTGCGCGAACGCGGCACCGAAGGTCACCGAGGCGATCGTGCCCACCTGGGTGTCGATCTGGTTGCCCACGTACACGTCGATCCCCATGCCCTGGGCCATTCCCAGAATCTTGGTCGCCTCGGTGAAACCGGAACGGGCGGTCTTGATCGCCAGGAAATTCGCACCGCCGGTCAAGATCTCGCGGGCCGCGGTGCCCAGATCCGGAGCGGACTCATCCGCGGCAATGGGAATGGACGAGTTGGTGACCAGGCGACGTCGTCCGAGGACTTCCCGGGCGTCGTCGGGTTCCTCCAGGAACTCCATGCCCAGGTCCGCCGTCTGGCGCAGCACCTCGGCGGACTCGTTGGCGGACCACCCGCGGTTGGCATCCATGTAGAGGTGCGCCTCGGGGCCGAGGCCCTCGCGAAGAACGCGGGCTGCCTCGATGTCCAGGGTGATGGGGTGGCGCCCCGTCTTGAGCTTGAATGTGTTGATTCCGTGCTTCTCGCGGAATTCCAAAGCCATTTGCAGCAGTTCCTGCGCCGGTTTGAACCCGAGCATGTGCGACACCGTCATGTGGTCCGTGTAGCCGCCCAGCAACGAAGACACCGGCTGGTTCAAATACTTGCCGATCACGTCCCACACGGCAATGTCCACGGCGCCCTTGGCCGTCTGGTTGTGCACCGTGCGGTCCATGACGGTTTGCATGCGATCGCGGGCGAAAATGTCCAGCCCGGAGAGCTGGGGCGAGAAGATGTCCTCCACGACCGCCATGATGGACTTCTGTGTCTCACCGTACGTGTAGGGGCGGGGCGGGGTGTCGGCGACCCCTACGATGCCCTCGTCCGTGTGCACACGCACCAACACGTGATCGGCCTCTGCCACCGAGCCCGATGCGAAGTGCAGGGGGTGGACGTAGGGAATCGAATAAGGAATCGCCTCGATGCGGGTGATTTTCATGCATGGCCTTTCGTGCCGGAGGTTGCCTCGCTGACATCCATCACGAGGTTCACAAAGTTGTGCAGCAGCGTGGAGCGGTCTTCCCTGCGCCACGCCACGGCGAGCTCACTGTCCGGAGAGTCCTCGAGCGGCGCGTAGACCACGCCCTCGAGCTGGAAGGAACGCACCGCCTCCGAGACCACGGCCACTCCCCCGCCCGCGGCCACGAAGGACAGCATGGTGGAGGTTTCCTTGGCCACCTGGCCGATGCGGGGTTGGAAGCCGCCCCGGCGGCACAGTTCGGAAACCATCCGGTACATGACCGATTCCGGCGGGTAGGTGATGAAGGGTTGTTCCTGGAGTTCATTGATGGCCACGGGGCGTCCGGTGGCCAAGGGACTGTGGGACGGCAGGGCCACCACGAGCTTCTCGCGTGCCACCACTTTGTACTCGATCTCGGAGGAGGCCACCGGCGGGCGCAGCATCGCGGCGTCCAACGTGCGATCGCGCAACCCGGCTTCCATGGCGGGCGTGAGCATTTCGCCCTGCAGCGTCATGGACAATCCGGGCAACGCCTGCTTCACGTGACGCACGATCTTGGGCATGACCCCGTAGGTCGCCGATCCGGAGAACCCCACTCGCAGCACACCGGTGGCACCGTTGCCCACCTGAAAGACGTCCGCTTTGAGGGTCTCCACCTCGTTGACGATCTTGCGTCCGCGGTCCAGCAGCTCCTGCCCCGCCGCGGTCAGATCAACGCGGCGCGTGGTGCGGTCCAACAACTTGACGCCCAGCTGTTCCTCGAGCTGGCGAATCTGCTGCGACAGGGGAGGCTGGGCCATGTGCAGACGCTTGGCCGCACGGCCGAAATGACGCTCCTCGGCCACGGCTATGAAGTAGTTCAGTTGTCGAAGCTCCATGGGGTCCCGCTTCTTCCCGACGTTGTTTTATTAGGATCCTATCTACAATCGGGGTGATTAGGAACATGTTTGGATAAAATAGTTTGGCAGCCTTGAAAGTTCGCCTCAGCGGGTCGGAACACAGTCAGGGGCGCTCGCGCAGCACGTGCTTTTGAATCTTGCCCGTGGTCGTTCGGGGTAGTTCAGCCACCACGTCGATCACGGCGGGTAACTTGTAGCTGGCCAGCCGGTCCTGGAGATGCTCCCGGATCCGTGGACCCGTCAGGCCTGCGGTGTCCGGGAAGAGCACCACGAATGCGCGGCCTGTTTCGCCCCATTTCTCGTCCGGGACACCGATGACCGCGGCTTCCTGCACTCCGGACACATCCAACAAGGCGTTCTCCACCTCTGCCGGGTACACGTTCTCCCCACCGGAGATGTACATGTCCTTGATGCGATCCTTGATGAACAAATAGCCGTCCTCGTCCTCCACGGCAATATCACCCGAGTGGTACCACCCGCCGTCCAAGGCCTTGGCGGTTTCCTCCGGCTTGTTCCAGTACCCCGCCATCACATTGGGCCCGCGAACAATGACCTCCCCGGCCTGACCCGGAGCCACGGGATCACCCAGTGGATCAACGAGTCCGGATTCCGTGAAGAAGTGCTGGCGCCCCGCGGAGCCCAACTTGACTACGCCGTCGCGCGGCTCGAGCATCCGCACGCCGGGGGCGGTCTCGGTCATGCCGAAGCCCTGCATCACGGCCACGTCCAGCTCGGCCCAGGTGCGCAGCATCCGTTCCGGCAGGGGTGAACCACCCACCATGAACGCACGAACGGAGGAAAAATCGGCGGTGTCGAAGCCCTCCGTATGGGAGAGCGAATCCAGCATGGCCGGAACCATGAACGAGGACGTCACGCGGGAATCCTCGAGCTCGCGCAACACGTCCACCGCTCGGAACTGACGATGGATGATGATCGTCCCGCCCAGCATGAACGTGGGCAGTGTCATCATGTTGAGCCCGGCGATGTGGAACAGCGGCGCCACCGCAAGGTGCACCTCGTCCTGACGTAGGTCCTGCCCGATCATCGCGTTGACGTACTGGTAGAAGAGGTTGTTGTGGGTCAACATGGCGCCCTTGGGCTTACCGGTGGTTCCCGAGGTGTACATGATGAGCGCCAGATCGTCGAGGTCGAGCTGCTCATCGACGGCCGCTTCCCCACCGGACTGCAGGAACGCTTCGTAATCCTGCCCCGGGCCTTCCCCGTCCACGCTCAGCCACGTGCGCACGTCCGTCAGCTCCGGCTCCAGTACCGTGGCGTTCGCGCCCTGATCCCGACCGAAGGCCACCGTGGTGGCACCGCAGTCGCGAAGGATGTAGTCGACCTCCGCCCGCCGCAAGCGCGGATTGATGAGCACCGCGGCAGCGCCGAGCAAGCCGGTGGCGAAGAACGTTTCGAGCAGAGACGGGTGATTGAACCCCATGTAGGCGACCCGGTCCCCGTGTTCCACGCCGGAGTCGCGTAGTGCGTTGGCCAGCTTGCGGACCCGCAGTTCGAAGTCCCGATAGGACACGGATCGCCCCTCGAACACCACAGCGGTTGCGTCGGGACGGACCATGACGCGGCGGGCGGGCCACGTGCCGATTCCAAGGTTCACGGTTTTCCTCCTCAGCTCCCCGCGGGGCGCGCAGCACCGCGACGAATGTCACGTGCAAACCATGGAATCGTCAATCGTTGTGATAGTCAATAGTTAGTGATCGCACACAATCACTCGTGTCAATTCACGCCCTCGCATGATGCAATGGTGACCATGAGCGAACCGATTGCCCAGGCCAAGGAAGAGCTGACCCCCGATGCCCGGGGCTCGTGGGCGGCCACGGTCAAGTCCTTGGTGATCCCCCGCCCCATTGCGTGGATCTCCACCCGCTCGGCCGCCGGCGTGGACAATCTCTCGCCCCACTCGTACTTCACCATGGTCTCCTCCGACCCGACCATTGTGCAGTTCGTCTCCACCGGGATGAAGGACACCCTGCGCAATGTGTTGGAGACCCGGGAGTTCGTGGTCAACCACACCTCCGTGGCACTCTTCGAGAAGATCAATGCCACGGGGACCGATTACCCACCCGATGTCAGCGAATTCGACCGGGTCGGTCTCACCAGGCAATCCTCCCGCACGGTTGCGGCCCCGCGGGTGGCGGAATCGCTGGCGAGCATGGAATGCACCCTGCATGGCGAGCCCCTGCGGGTGGGAAACGGTTACGTGGTCTTCGGTGAAGTCACGCACGTTGCCGTGATCCCGAGCGCATTGGGCGAGCGAGGACCAGTGGCGCGGGCGCTGGATCCAATTGCCCGCCTGGGGCACGACGAATGGGCCGGCCTGGGTGAGATCCGGTCAATCCGACGCATCCCGTACGGCAGCATCAAGAATCGCACCGACGGCGATCCCACCTGACGCACCGACGGGCTGCGCACTGCGCGGGAATGGCGACGCCGCCGCGAGAGTCTCGCGGCGGCGTCGCCCGTCGTAGCTGGTCGGAACCGCACAAGGAACCAGCCGTGCCCGGCCGCGAAGCACTCAGTGGTCCAGCAAGTTCTCCTCGAGGATCTTCTCTTTGACCGCCCGGCGCAGGGTTTTCCCCAGCATGGTGCGCGGCAGCTCGTCCATGGCCACGATCCGGCGGGGCACCTTGTATCGGGTGACCTTGTCGTAGCAGTGCTCGCGCAACTGCTCCTCGTTCAGGGAGGCCCCGGGAGCAAGCATCACCGCGGCCACCACGGTCTCGTTGCCGTTGTCATTGGGGATGCCCACGACCGCGGCGTCCTCGACCGAGTCGTGGAGTTTGAGCGCCGTTTCCACCTCGGTGGGTGCCACATTGAAGCCACCGGTGATGATGACCTCCTTGATCCGATCGACCACCCGCAGGAAGCCCCGCTCGTCCACGGTGACAATGTCCCCGGTGCGCAGCCAGCCGTCCTCGGTGAGCAGCTTGGCCGTTTCCTCCGGGCGCTTCCAGTACCCCTGGGTGACCTGAGGACCGGTGACCCACAGCTCACCCTCCTGATCCAGGGCCACATCCTCCCCGGACTCCGGATCGACCAACCGGATGTCGGTGCTGGGGAACGGAACACCGATCGACCCGGCGGTGCGCTGGTCGCTCAGCGGATTGCATGAGACCAGGGGTGAGCACTCGGTCAGGCCGTACCCCTCGATCAACATGCCGTGCGTGGCATCTTCCCAGGCCTTGACCAGTGGAACGGGCAGAGTCATGGCCCCGGAAACCGCTACGCGAATGCCGGACAGGTCCTTGCCCTGCTCCTGCGCCGCATCCAAAACCTTTTGGTACACCGGCGGCACGGCCGGTAGCACGGTGGGCATGGACTTCTTCATGGCCTTCAGGATCAAATCCGCTCGCACCGTGGGGAAGAGCACGAGCTTGGCGCCCAGGGACATGGCGAACGTCATGCCCAGGGTCAGACCGAACGCGTGGAACAGCGGCAGCACTGCGTACACGACTTCCTCGGAGGTGGTGCCGAGCCAGTGCTGACCCATGACCGCGTTGGACTCCAGGTTCCGATGTGTGAGCATTGCACCCTTGGGTGTGCCGGTGGTGCCCGAGGTGTACTGCAGTAGGGCCACGTCCGTGGCCGAGGGGCGGCGGTGATCCGCGCGAATCGGATCCGCGCTGATCAGCTTGCGCCACGGCACGGTGCCGGGGGCCGCCTCGGTGAGCTCAGCTCGTTGCTGCCTGAGTTTCTTGACGGGCAACCGGAGCGCGGTGCGCATGACCAGCGGCATCGCCGCCGTGATGTCCACGGACACGATGTGTTCGATGTTGAGGTCCTTGGGCATGGACGTGATCCGCGAGGCGATCTTGTCCCACACGATGGCGACCCGAGCACCGTGGTCCTCGAACTGGTGTCGGAGTTCGGGTGCCGTGTACAGCGGGTTGTGCTCGACCACGATGGCGCCCAGGCGCATGGCTGCATAGAACGCCACGATGTGCTGCGGGCAGTTGGGCAAGACGATGGCCACGCGGTCACCGGCCTCCACGCCCATGAGACGCAATCCCTCGGCCGCACGCTGGACCTGCTCACCCAGTTCGGCGTAGCTCACGCCCGCGCCGAAGAACTCCAGAGCGGTTTTACCGCCGTGGCGGGCCACGGACTTCTCAAGCATGTGGATCAAAGACGTGTCGGGGAGGAACAGATCGCGGGGGACGTCGGGGCCGTAGCTCCGCATCCACGGACGGGTTGTCAAGAAATCTCGGGAGGTCTCGCTGGGCATGGCTTCGAGGTTACCCGTTCCCGTGTGGGCCCCCACACCCCATGACGAACGGGTACCGCGCCGGGGCCACGTGTGAGCGGCCGACGAGTCGATAGACTTCGGGCAGTTGATATTGCCCCCACATGGATGAATCGAGCTCCCATGACGCCCTCTTCCGCTTCACGCGATCCCCTGGACACCGGCAACGCCCCCTGGACCGAACAGCCCACGGCACCCATCAATTCCACCGACGCCGAGACCACCAGGCCCCTTCCGCACGCCGACGCCGCCGGATCGTCGCGTTCCGGCGTGGCCTCCGGCCGGCTGCACCGCCCCGACCCGACCACCGGCGTCACGGAACCTATCGGCAACGAACACTTGACCCCGCAGGGCGAGCGCGTCACCGCGACGGCGGCATGGGACGGGGTGCGCCCGGCGGTTCCGGCATCCGGTTCCGGTGCCAGAAGGCCGATCACCGAGGATCTCCGCGGTGCGCAGAAGAAGCGATTCGGCGGGATGCAGTTGCTGCCCGGTCTTTTCGGCTGGTTGGCCGCACTCTCCGTGAGCGGAGTACTCCTGGTGGCCTCGGGTCTGTTCGGTCCCCAATGGGGCATCGAGACCACCCAGGGGATCGGTCGCGCCCTCGACCACGGTCTACTCAATCCTCAGGACGCGGCCGGGTGGTTCGCTCTGGCGGTGTTTGCGGTGATCGAGTTCCTGGCCCTGCTCGCGGGCGGCTACGTGGCCGGCCGCATGGCCCGATTCTCGGGTGTGGCCCAGGGAATCGGCGTGTGGCTGTGGTCCCTGTTGGCCCGCGCGGTCGCCTCCGTGGCGGCTCTGCTCTGGGCCGGTACCGTGGGGTTGGCCCCGCACAGTCTGGCAGCCCAGTCCGTGATCGGCCCGGTTCTCGGCTGGGGGCTGGTTGCTCTGGCCGCCGTGGTGGTCCTGGACCTCGTAGCGGCCATTCTGGGCGGCACGTGGGGCATGCGGTATCACCGGAAAGTCGACATGTGGACCAATTCGAATGTAATTAACGGCTAGACTCGCCACAAATAGGTCATTCCGGGGGTCGGAATTTCCTGGGGAGTAGTTGGAGGTCCAAACCCATGCCGTCCACTCTTGTCGCCATTGTCGACGATCATGAAGTGGTTCGCGAAGGTGTTCGCCTGGTTTCCATGACATCTCAGGCGGACGTCAAACTCGTGGGCTCCTCCGGTTCCGTGTCAACGCTGCTGGACCAGTTGGGCCGCGATCCCGAGAACCCCGCACTGACCGCACACGGGGCGAAAAGGATCGAGTGCGACGTCGTCCTGCTGGACCTGTCGCTCGCTGACCGCTCGCGCCCGGCCGGTAATGTGGAACGGCTCCGCAGCGCCGGGATGAAGGTGCTGATTTTCAGCATCGGCGAGAACGCCGGCTTGATCCGTGAGGCCCTTCGCGCCGGCGCCCTGGGGCTCGTCCGGAAGTCCGAGCCGCTGGAGCACGCCATCGAGGAAGCCCGCAATATTGCGGACGGTAAGCCTGTGATCACCAAGGAACTCGCCGCCGCTATCGACGGAGACGTGGAGTTTTCACGGGCTGCGCTCTCGCCACGTGAGCAGGAGACCCTGCGCCTGTATGCCTCCGGGTTCGCCCAGGTCCAGGTCGCGCGGCGCATGGGTATCAAGCAGTCCGCCGTGAAGACCAACATCGACCGGATCCGCGAGAAGTACGCGCGCATCGGCCGTCCTGCGCCCACCAAGATCGACCTGCGGATCAGGGCCATCGAAGACGGCCTGGTCGAACCGGAAGCGGACATCACCGCGGCCGAAAAGCACCTGTAATGATTCCGCGCCGCTAACTTTGAGGTGCGGAATGAGTAAACACGTCACCCCCGGAACGGGCCGAGTAAGGACTTACCGTAAGGTCCCCACCCGGCTCCGACGGAAAAAATTCTTGGCCATCACGTCCCCCGAAGAGCTCGGTCTCAATTCGTACCGCGCCTATTGGCTGTGGATGACCGGGATCGCGCTGCTCACCGTGGCGTTGTTCGTTGCAGCCTTGCCCATTCTCTGGCAACAGCAAGGGTTCTTTGCGCCCTGGTACACCTTTTTCCTGGCGGCCATCCTGGGGGTCGCCGCAATGCTCGCGATATTCGGTCTCATTCATTCGGTACAGCCCTGGATTCCGTTGCTCCTGGCCGCCGTGGTTGGTTTGGGGGTCCTGGCCCTGCCGCTGGCGTGGAACGGCGGGGTGTTGTTGCAGTACCCGTGGATCGGCGGGTTCATCATTGTGAGCCTCTGCAGTATCACGCTGGCGTGGAGCCCCTGGGTCGCGCTGCTGTACATGCTGGGTGTCGAGCTGGCCTACGGCCTGATCATGGCGCAACTCATTCCCGTGGATTCCCGCGCCGAATCCCTGGGCGCGGTGATGTTCGGCCGCATTTGCTACGGACTCATCTCGATCCTCACGGTCGTCATGACCACACGAGCGGTCGAGAAACTGGACCAGGACTACACCGAAGCGCTCTCCCAGGAACTCGCCCTCACCCGGAGCCGCTCCGAAACAGCGGACCAGGAACGCGTGGACCGGCTCATTCACGACAACGTGATGGCCGCCCTGCTGGACGCCTCTCGTGCGGAAGGACCGCTGGCCAGACGAACCCGGGAACTGGCCACCCGCGCCCTGGAGGTCCTCGACCACGAGAACGACCGGCTCTCCGGCAAAACCACCACCATGGTCCACGTGCTCATGGACGAAATCATGGAGTCCCTCTCGCCCTGGCGTGCACGGGTGCGTTTCAGCAACCTCCTCCCCCACATCCGGCCGGTGGGTGAACCACGCGTGTTCGTTCCCACGTTCGTGGCGCAGGGCCTCACCCAGGCCATCACCGAGGCCGTGTCCAACAGCGCACGCCACTCGGGCGCGGACGTGACCTACGTGTCCATGGACGGCGGGCAGAGCCCGCCCACCCCCACTAACCCCGAAGGCTTCTACTTGCGTTTCACCGTCCGTGACGAGGGCCGTGGTTTCGCCCTGCATGAGGTGGGCGCGCAACGCCTGGGCGTGCGAGTGTCCATTGTGGAGAACATTGAAACGGTCGGCGGCGATGCGCAATTGCGTTCCGCCCCGGGTCGCGGCACCGAGGTCATCCTCACATGGCCCAAGGATGCACTGCCATGAGGGGTTTCGGGCTCGGCCGTAGATCCCTCACGGCGCTGGCCATCATGGGTTTCGGTGTCTCCTTCGTCATTGGGGTGACGGAGCTGAAGTCGGTCGAGGACCCGGACGCCCTGGTGTTCTCGCTCGTGCTCTACGCTGCGGCCGCGGTGATCATTGCGCTGCCTCGGTGGACCACCCACCAGTTACCTCTGCCCTCCACCATGCTGGCCGTCCTGTTCTTCTCGCTCGCTGCCGAACGGGGCTACGCCGCGACGATGGCGGAGCCCATTGCCGGGCAGAGCCCGTGGTTCGCCATGGGTTTCACGGTCATGATTTTCTTTCTGTGTCTGCGGCGCAGGATCTGGTGGGCGGTGCTGTTGTGGGTGGTCGTCAGCCTCATGTCCTTGCGCCGTTGGACCGTGTTCGGTGACACTCTGGTCCCCACCGAGAGCTACCCCGTACTCACTCTGGGGATGTTGCTGGCCACGTGGATGGGTTATCGGGAGTTCTTACGGTTCACCCAACGCAACCGGGAGATCCAGAGCATGCTGCTCACCGCCCGCACTAGCGACGAGGCCGAGCAGGACACCAAGAACGCGTCGTACCAGCGCGTGCAGGACGTTCGCCGGTTGGCCGGCGGTTTGCTCGAACGGATTGCCTACGACCCCTCCGAGGTCACCGAGTACGACATCAACCAGTTCCGGCTCACGGAAGCGCAGTTGCGCGACACCATTCGGGGTCGTTCCATTGCTACGCCCTACATCCTGGAACTCGCCCGCACGGCCCGCGACCGCGGCGTGGTGGTGGACATCCTGGACGAGCGGGGCCAACCGTTGCCGCCCAGGGTCCTGGAGGCCACCACCGAGCAACTGGCCGAGATACTCAACCACGCCCACTGCGGCGTGGTCACGATTCGCGCCTTCCCCAAGGGCGATCCCACGGCCGTGTTCATCGTGCACGACAACGACAACGAGGACGAGGATCCCATCGCGATCGAGATTGCGGACGTCACCGGCGAGGTCTCGCGTTTCTAGCACCGCCGGGGGAAGCAGCGAGGACGCCACCGGGGTGATGCGCCTCGCTCACCCGTCCGGGATGACCGCCGCACGGGCCGTGCGGGTTTCATACCCGTACGACGACGCCGCGGCGAGCGCACTGCACGGATCCCTCGCCCAGCGCTCGTGACGGGTATTTCTCCGGATCTTGACCGCACTCGCTTCGGCCCCGGTCCACCGTTGCCTAGCGTGTGCCGTATGGAGACACTCACCGATTCCCCACTCAACCCGCCCGACCCGTTCGACCCTTCGGATCCGCAGGATTACCCGTACGCGGCGTTCGCGGCCGTTGGCTGCGCGGACGGGAAACCGCGGTGTCCGTGGGCTGTGGCAACTCCCGGCACCCTGATCGATCATGACCATGAATGGGCGGTGCCCCCGGGCAACTCCGCGCAGTACTTCCAGGCCTTGAGCATGGAACTTCTCGATTCCGGTTTGGCCCGCTGGTCCCAATCCGGGCGACACCCATCGTGGTATCTGTACATGGCGGAGCTGGAGCCGACCAGGGTGGCTCGGCTGGACGAGGACGACATCGAGGATCTGCTCCTCAACCCGGAGCTCATCCGCAACCGCGCCAAGATTGAGGCCGTCATTCATAACGCGCGCGTGTGCGAGGACTGGGCGATCGCGGATTGGCAGATGCTGGTGACCGAGGCGCAGGTGCCCGCGCCCGCAGGTCCCCCGCTGCGTTCCTTGGACCTACCCGACAGCACGCCCGAGTCACGCAGGCTCTCCGGCCTTTTCCGCGAACGTGGTTTCAAACTCATCGGCCCGGTCACTGCCCATCGCTGGTTGCAGCGCACCGCATTGGCACCCGGCCACGTGCGAGGTTGTTTCCGTGCGAACCCTACAGGCCCGGCACCGCATCCCGCTCCGGCGGGGTGATGCGGTGCCGTGACCTCAATCGAGCAGCAGGGCGGGTTCCTCCAGGATCCGTGCGACGTCCGCCATGAACCGTGCGGACAGGTCCCCGTCCACCACCCGGTGGTCGAAGGAGCCACCGAGCGTGGTGATCCAGCGCGGAATCACGTCGCCGTCAACGACCCACGGTTTCTGCTTAATGGTGCCGAAGGCCACGATGGCCACCTCGCCGGGGTTGATGATGGGCGTTCCCGTGTCGATCCCCAACGCACCGATGTTCGTGATGGACAGCGTGCCGCCCTGCATGTCACCCGGCTGGGTGCGGCCCTGGCGGGCGGTCTGGGCGAGCTCGTTCAGGGCAATGGCCAATTCACGCAGGTTCAGTTCCTGGGCGTCCTTGATGTTGGGCACCAACAGTCCGCGCGGAGTGGCCGCGGCGATACCGAGGTTCATGTAGCGCTTGATGATGATTTCGGAATCGGTCCATGTGGCGTTGACCTGGGGATTACGCGCAGTAGCCCACATCACGGCCTTGGCCAGGATCAACAGGGGCGTGACCTTGACGCCTTCGAAGTGCGGGGAGGTCTTGAGCCGCTTGACGAACTCCATGGTCCGGGAGGCATCCACGTCCACGAAGATCGATACGTGCGGGGCGCTGAAGGCCGAGCGCACCATGTTCTGGGCCGTGAGCTTGCGGACCCCTTTGACAGGGATGCGCTCATCGCGGGAACGTGCGGGGGCGTTGGTCGAAGTCCAGAAGGTATCCGGGCCGTCGTCCACTTCCCGCAGGTGGGCGGCGTAGGCCAGCAGGTCACGTTTGGTGACCTGGCCGCCCTCGCCCGTGGCGGTCACGTCCGCCAGATCGATGCCCATTTCCTTGGCGGCCTTGCGCACCGGCGGCTTGGCCATGCTGGGACGGCGCGGGATGGACGCCTGAGCCGCCCCCTGCTGCGGGACGGTGTCGTCCAGGGAACGTAGCCACGTTTCACCGCGGTCCTTGAACTTACCGGCCTTGTCCGCCAGGTCCTGGGCCGCCGTGCCCAGACCCGACTTGGACAACCGGTCGGCCCAGCCGGCGGCCACGCGGGCCGCGCCTGCCTTCGAGGATTCCGGTTCCTGACCGGCGGGCTTACCCTGCTCGTCCAGGCCCTGGGGCCGCTCGGCGTCAATGCGCATGGCAGTGCGGGTGCGCTGGCGGCGTCGAACGGGATCGGCCTTGGGACCCGCGCCCACGAGGGCCTTTCCGGAGTCAGTGGAATCCATGCTGCGCCCGGAACCGGACGTGGATTCCTCCTGGGGCCCGAGGTGCTCGGGGCGGGGTTCACCCTCCACGCCGTCCTTGGGTGCCGAACCGGTGTACCCGGGATCGGGCGTGCCGGACGGGGCGGATTCGGAATCACCCACGGTGATGATGGGCGTACCCACCTCCACCGTGGCGCCCTCGGACACCATGATGCTCAGAACGGTACCCGCGAACGGTGAGGGGAGTTCCACCACGGACTTGGCGGTCTCGATCTCACAGATCACCTGGTTGACGGTGACGGTCTGTCCTTCGGCCACCTTCCAGGACAGGATCTCTGCTTCGGTCAGGCCCTCGCCCACATCGGGCAACGTGAATACCTGGGACATGAGTTCTACCTCCTGCGACACCGCACGTGCGGGGTGGTTCGTGACTTCGGGCGATTTAGTAGGCGAAGGAACGGTCGAGTGCTTCCAACACCCGATCCAGGTCCGGAACGTAGTGGTCTTCCACCGCGGCCGGCGGGTACGGCATGTGGAAGGCGCCCACGCGCAGCACGGGGGCCTCCAAGGAGTAGAACGCCCGCTCGGTCACGCGCGCGGCGAGTTCCCCGCCCAGGCCACCGAAGGTGGGGGCCTCATGGGCGATGATCAAGCGACCGGTCTTTCGCACGGACGCCGTGACCTTGTCGAAATCAATGGGTGACAGGCTGCGCAGGTCGATCACTTCCACACTACGGCCGTCCTCCCGGGCTGCCTCGGCCGCCGCGAGCGCCACGGGGACCAGCGGGCCCCAGGCGACGATCGTGGCCTCTTGACCCTCCCGAACCACGGCTGCACTGAAGGCGTCCCCGGTTGGCCGCTCCTCATCCACCTCACCCTTGAGCCAGTAGCGGCGCTTCGGTTCGAAGATGATGACCGGATCGTTGCAGGCAATGGCCTGCTGCGACATCCAGTACGCGTCCTGGGCATTGGACGGGGCAAGGATGCGCAGACCCGCGGTGTGGGCGAACAATGCCTCCGGCGACTCCGAGTGGTGCTCCACCGAACCGATCACACCGCCGTAGGGGATGCGGATGGTCACGGGAACCGTGAGGTTGCCGTCGGAACGGGCGTGAATTTTGGCGAGCTGGGTGGTGATCTGGTTGAACGCGGGGAACGTGAACCCGTCGAACTGGATCTCACAGACGGGCCGGTAACCGCGCTGGGCCAGGCCCACAGCGGTTCCCACGATGCCCGCTTCACCCAGGGGCGTGTCGAGCACACGGTGGGCTCCGTAGCGGTCCTTGAGGCCTTCCGTCACACGATAGACACCTCCCAGGGACCCGATGTCCTCGCCCATGAGCATGACCTTGGGGTTTTCCGCCATGGCGCGGGACAACCCCGCGTTGATTGCCTTGGCAATGGTCAGTTGCTTCACGCGTGAGCTCCTTCCGAGCCGGAGACGTCCTGGTCCCCCTGCGGGGCGAAACCGGACTGGTAGTCCAGGTACTCGGCGCGCTCGGCGGTGACCAGGGAGTGCGGATCTGCGTACGCCTTGTCGAAGAACTCGTCGAAGGTCGGAGGGGTCATCCCCAGCACGTCCGTGCGCAGTTCGTCTGCCATCTCGCGGCCCTCGTTGGCCACGGACTCGAAGTACTCGTCACCCACGTGATGGGTTTCGCGCAGGAACATTTCCAGCCGCTCGAGCGGATCCAAGGTGCCCCACTGTTCTTCTTCGTCCCGCTGCCGGTACTTGGTGGGGTCATCGGCGGTGGTGTGGGCCCCCATCCGGTAGGTCTCGGCCTCGATCATCACCGGGCCTTCTCCCCTCCGGATCTTGTCCAGTGCGTAGCGGGTCGCTGCGAGCACCGCCAGGATGTCGTTGCCGTCCACCCGCAGGCCTTCAAATCCGTATCCGGCGGCGCGCGTGGCCAGCGGCACACGTGACTGGGTGGAGAAAGGAACCGAGATGGCCCACTGGTTGTTCTGGACGAAGAACAGTATCGGGGCGTCGTAGGAGGCGGCGAACACCATGGACTCGTGGATTTCACCCTCCGTGCTCGCACCGTCCCCGTAGTACGCGACCACGGCCTGGGTCTGCTCACCCGCCGGCTCCCCGGCGTCCTCGGCCGCCTTGCGGTCAAGGGCGGTGCCCATTGCGTAGCCCACGGCGTGCGGCACCTGGGAGGCCAACACCATCGTGTAGAGGTTCACGTTGCACTCGTTGGGATCCCAACCGCCGGCGGTGTGACCGCGGAACAACTGCAACAGCTGGCCGGGTTTGACTCCGCGGTGAAAGACCACGGCGTGCTCCCGATAGGACGGGAAGAGGCGATCGGTGGGTTCGGTGGCCCACGCGGAACCCACCTGCGCCGCTTCCTGACCGCGCAGCGGAACCCACAACACCAGTTGGCCCTGACGCTGCAGGGACGTGGCCTCCTCGTCCACGCGCCGGGCCAGCGCCATGGAGCGGTACAGTCCCTTGAGCTCCACCGTGTCGATGTCCTGGACGTACGGCGAGAGTTTGGGGTCCTCGTGGACCGCGCCCTGCTCGTCGAGCAACTGGAGCCTGGGCACGGTGCTCTCAACCGTCCCGGGGTGCGTCTTTGCTGCCATGGTTGGCTGGTCCTTCCGAGTGGCCTAGTTGGTGCTGCTCATGGGCATGGTGCTGGGGTGGGAGAACTGCGCGCAGAGCTCCAGGAGCCGGGTGTTGGCCTCCACCTCGCCGAAACTCACCCGCACTCCCTCCGATCCGAACCGCCGGACCGACAGGGCGTGCGCATCGCACAGCTCGCCGAAGGCCTCACTGCGTTCTCCCAGCGGGAGCCACACGAAGTTGGCCTGGGTTTCCGGATGCTGCCACCCGAGTTCGGCCAAGCCCGCCAGGACGCGTTCACGCTCATCGACCACCCGTTGGACACGCTCGTTCACCTGGTCAATATGCGCAATGGAGGCCACCGCGGCCAATTGCGCCACCTGGGTCACGCTGAAGGCCGGGGTCGCTTGTCTGAGGTACTGGCTCACGTGCGGTTGGGCCACCGTGTAGCCCACCCGCAGCCCCGCCAGACCGTGCGCCTTGGACAGGGTTCGCAGGGACACCACCTTGGGGTACTCCCGATAGAACTCAATGCCGTTGACCAGGCCTCGGGCGCGTTGGAACTCCCAGTACGCCTCGTCGATGACCACCAGAACGCGCGGGGGGACGCGCTTCATGAACTCGTGCACGTCCGCGGCACGGAGGCTGGGCCCGGTGGGATTGTTGGGGGTGCACAGCAAGATGACGCGGGTGCGTTCGGTGATCGCGGCCGCCATGGCCTCGAGGTCGTGGGAGCCGTCCGGACGATTGGCGATTTGAACGCTTTGCGCGCCGGTCAGCCCCACCGAAATCGGGTAGGCCTCGAACGATCGCCACGCGTAGATCACCTCGTCCGGTTGCCCGTCCGGCCCGGTTCCTGCGAACGCGGCCAACAGCTGGTTCAGGGCGCCCAGGCTGCCCGCACCGGCCACGATGTCCGTGTCGGGGACCGAGAGATAGCCCGCGAGCGCCTCGCGCAGCACGGCGGCCGAGGGGTCCGGGTAGCGGTTGATCACATCGAAGTCACGCAGGGCCTGGCGTACGGCGGGAACGGGGCCGTACGGGTTCTCGTTGGACGCCAGTTTGTACGCCACCAGCCCGGGGATCTCCGCAGCGGGTTTTCCTGCGACGTACGCGGGAAGTTGAGCCAGGGCGTCCCGGGGGCTGACCCGTTCCGCGTTCTGCTCAGCGCCCGATGAATCGGCTGGCGGCGTGGCGTTACTCATAGGCCCCATGCTAACTCTCGCTAACGATCCTCCGGGTTGTGGACAACATGATCCTCCATGACTTCGTACATGTAGGTTTCGGTGCGTGCCCCGGCGCCGGAGGCAATGGCGGCGCCCAACGCCCGTTCATGGTTCATGACCGCAGGTTCCGTGGAATTGCTGATTCCCTGGGCACCCAGCGCGTAGACGTACATATCGTGCGCGCCCACCCCGCTGAGGCTTCCCGCGGCCGAGAACTGGTCGTTGTACTGCGTGTCCACACGCACCGTGGAGCGGTTCTCACCGTCCGGGTTCTTGATGCCATCCAGGGGTGGCACCATGTCGTCGTTGTGCTCCACCGCCATGACGGAGGTTTCCTGGGAGAACTCGAAACCTCCCACCGGCGCCCCGAACGTGGTCAGGGCAGCCACCGAGTACAACTGCTGGAATTCCCGGTTCATCGCAAGCCCAGCGGCGTCGATTCCGCCCAGGCTGTGACCGCTCAGCACGACCGAATCGCCGGGTTGGATTCCGGCGTCCTTCAGGGCCTCATTCACGGCGCGCTGGGCCGGAGGCAGATCGCCCAGCGCGTCGTGCGGCTGTGCTTTCATGGCCGCGACGATGCCTGCGATGTCGTGAACGCCCCGGCCGTCGTGCCAGACCTCCGTCCCGGTGAGGACCACCGAGAACGCCGCCCGTCCCGATCGATCGGTGGTCTTCTGCACCAGCACCGTGCTGTTCTCCCGGCCCTGGACAACGTTCTTCGCGTCCTTGAGCGCCGCGGCCGTGCCCCCGACGGTCACCGGTGCCGCGCCGTCGAATTCGACGCCCGTGGGCAGTGGCCGCCTGGCCAGTGGTGCTATGCCGTGGGCGGAGGCATTGCCCGGTGCCATGCCCGTCATGGTCTCCCTGGCTTTCGGGCGCACGGCGTGAGCTCGCACGTACGGGTACAGCAGTCGCTCCGCCGGCGACAGGTTTCGGCCCGTGGTGTACGGGGCGAGCCACGTGAATCCGGGCGTGCCGCTGAGTCCGTTGACGGCGGTGCGCACCACCGGCCACGATGCGCCCAGCTCGGACTGCAGGCGTGCCTCCTCGGCACCAAGTTGTGCCTCGGTCTCGCCGATCCCCGTCAACAGACCGTCCGCCCACACTCGTGCGTACTGACCCAGAGTGAACTCGTCACCCGGTTGGCCGCCGAGCTCCCGGTAGGCCTGCGACCGACTCATGAGCGCCGATGGCAACGGGATGCGCAGACCGGAGTCGAGCATGTCGTCCAGCCCCACGCCACGGATCACCACGTTGGTGCCCTCGGGCCCACCCCCGGCCACCACCACTCCGAAGGACGTCACCCGAACCTTGGTCGCGAACTGGGCGGGAGTCGTGATGTCCGCTCGCTTCACGGCGGTGGTGAATTCGTCCAGGGCGGTGCGCATCCCGCGGGTGGCGGAGCCGGTCAGGTTCCACCCCGGCATGATCAGGATGCCCGGTCCGAACAAAGACCCCACGCTGGCCTCCACCATCTCGTAGTGGTGCTGAGCGCTCGCCACCCGAAGATGCGTCAACGTCACACGGGCCTGGGTCGCGACGAGCGCCGCCTTCGAATGCGCCGCCGACGCCGCCGCGGCACCGAGCAGCGGATGTCCCGTCATGGTCCACGCGGCGACTTCCATGTCCGCAACGGTGGTCCCCAGGAGCACGTCACCGACCCGTTCGTTCACGCGCGCCAAGACTCCGGCGGCCACCGCGATGGCTTCCGTGCTGACCTCCAGGGCTCCCGGTGCGGTGCCACCGCTCACCCGTATGGATTCCGTGGCGGACGCAATGGCCGCACGGGTGTTCTCCGGAAGGTTCGGGTGTTCCAGCACGGGTCGGCCACCGGACTCCGCGCCGAACAGCGTTGCCTGCAGGTTCTCGGCTCGCCCCGTGATCTCGCGCTCCACCTCCCTGTTCATCCGAACGATCCCGCGGGCACGTGCGTGGGAGCGGACAGTCCCGTCTGAGCCAGAACTCCCACCACCGATCTGCCCAGAGCGCCCAGGTCCAGGAACTGTTCGACCGCTCCGATCTGGGCCGCGAGCCCCGCGGCACCCGCGCGCAGCTCCGCCGCCGCTTGGTGGTAGCCGTGAGCGACGCTCCGGAGGTCGGCGGTCAGCGCATCCAGTCGGACCCGGTAGGCCCGCGCGGCCGGCCCTTTCCACTCGGGTGCCTCCGCCGCGGGGAGCTCCGCCGCCAGCGCCAGCAGCTCATCGGCCGCGCGTTCGTAGCTGCCGGCCAGCATGACGATGCGATCGTGGACGAGTCCCGCCACACCGGCGGGTGACGGACCGGAGGGCCCCGGCCCGTTCCAGGCAGTGGGTGACGGCATGGCCTGTTCCTTCCTGACGTGCACTCCGCGGAGAACCTCACGCTAGAACCACGGCCGCGGTCAACTCGGCCGCCCGTGCCCGGTTGTGGACACGGGACCGTGCGCCGCCGAACCGGCACGCCCGTGGAGAACCGGCACCGCGGCGTCGTCGTCAATTAACACCGTGCCGGAGCGCTCGCGGAGGCGTGGAACAATGAGGATCATGTCGAAGACTCCACACACTCTCCCCTCCGGACGCGTGGCCCTGAGCCAGCAGAACCCTCCGATCGCGTTGGGACCTTTGGACGGTCGATACCGACCCCAGGCCGGCATCCTGGTCGACTATCTCTCGGAGGCCTCACTGAATCGCGAGCGCGTTCACGTGGAGGTCGAATGGTTCATCCACTTGTGTGAACAGCGCGCGCTGCCCGGGTTGGAACCGCTCACCCAGGGACAGAAGGACGGCCTGCGGGCCATCGTCACCGATTTCGATGCCCAATCCGTGGCCGAGCTGGCCGAGATCGAGGCGGTGACCGTTCACGATGTGAAGGCCGTGGAGTACTACATCGGTCGTCGCCTGCCGGAGCTGGGGCTGGAGCACCTCACGTCCCTCGTGCACTTTGCGTGCACCTCGGAGGACATCAACAACCTGTCCTACGCGTTGGGCGTCAAGGATGCCGTGACGGACGCCTGGCTGCCCGCCGCCCGCACGCTCGTGGCCGCAATCAGTTCCATGGCCCGGGGCGCCAAGGCAACGCCCATGCTGTCGCGCACCCACGGTCAGCCGGCCACCCCCACCACGTTGGGTAAGGAACTCGCGGTGTTCGCGCACCGCCTGAACCGTCAGCTGCACCGCATTGGCGCCACCGAGTACATGGGTAAGATCAACGGCGCCACCGGCACGTTCGCGGCCCACGTGGCCGCGGCCCCGGACACCGATTGGCCCGCCGTGTCCCAGTCCTTCGTGGAGGGTCTGGGGTTGGACTGGAACCCGCTGACCACCCAGATCGAGTCCCACGACTGGCAGGCCGAGCTCTACTCGGACATGTCCCGCTTCAACCGGATCCTGCACAACCTGTGCACGGACGTGTGGTCCTACATTTCCATCGGCTACTTCCAGCAGATCCCGGTCGAGGGCGCCACCGGTTCCTCCACCATGCCGCACAAGGTGAACCCCATTCGCTTCGAGAACGCCGAGGCCAACGCCGAGATCTCGTGCTCACTGCTGGACACCCTGGGCGCCACGCTGGTGACCTCGCGCTGGCAGCGTGACCTCACGGATTCCTCGTCACAGCGCAACATCGGCGTGGCCTTCGGCCACTCGATGCTCGCCATCTCCAACGTGGTCAAGGGCCTGGAACGCCTGGACGTGGCCGAGGACCTGTTGGCCGAGGACCTCGACGAGAACTGGGAGGTACTGGGCGAGGCCGTCCAGACCGCCATGCGCGCCGAGGCCATTGCCGGGCGTGAGGGCATGGACAACCCCTATGAGCGGCTCAAGGACCTGACCCGCGGCCACCGCGTGGACGGTGAGCGCATGCGCGAGTTCATTGGTGAGCTGGGCCTGTCCGAGGCCGCCGAACAGCGGCTCAAGGGTCTGACCCCGGGGCAGTACACCGGTTTGGCCGAGCAGCTCGTGGAGCGCTACGCGAACTGAGCCTCGTGACGCGTGGGAACACCGGCGGAAGCATCGGCAACCCAGCCCAGCACCTGCGCCGGAACGTTGGTGGTGATTTGTTGAACCCCCAGGGACAGGCACACGTGGGTGTCCGCGAACGAGTCGACCGTCCACACTCGTAGGACCGACCCGTTGGACCGCCACGCGAGCACGTCTCGGGGGTGATCGCGCACGTACTGGATCCCGGGCCCGGCCAGCTCCACCTCACCGTTGGTGATGATCGGGACGGCCGGGGGCACCACGAGTTTCATGCCGGCCCGGTAGACCACGGCAGCCGCGGGCCCCACCCGCATGCTGTGCCGCACCGTGCTCACGGTGGTGTCCGCGACCAGCTGGCACACGTGCCGTGGTGAGACGGACTGGAGAAAGTAGCGAACGCCGTCGGGATGAAAACTCATGACGGACACCTTGATGTTGCCCAGCCACCCGGTGTCGGGGTCCCAGCCGCGGCGCATGAGCAGCACCAGAACGGCTTCTTCCAGGCCCTGGCCGAACGCACTGGGATGTTTGGTCTCCACGGCCAGGCCCAGGGTGCGGCCCACGGATTCCAGCAGGTCAAGCAGCTCGTCGAGAGTCAACAACTGCTCGTGCCGGCGGCCGTGGGATTCCGGGATCGGCACGGCCTTCCACGAGATGAAATCCAGGGCCCGCAGTTGTTCCAGGGTGTGCTGCGATACCGGCCCGGTGCCGTTGGAGGTGCGGCCCAACTGAGCGTCGTGGTGGAGGACCAGGTGCCCGTCCCGGGTGAGCTGGACATCGCATTCCACTCCGTCAGCGCCGTCCAGGATCGCTTGGACGTACGCGGAACGGGTGAGTTCGGGAAATGCCGCGGAAGATCCTCGGTGCGCGTAGATCAGGGGGCGATCGGCGGCCCGCGCATTGGGGCGCTCAATGCGGTGTACTTGCTCCGGGTCGGTGCCGCGGAGGAGCGGTTCGGAGGATTCACGTGTGGTGAACACACGGCTACCGTATCCTCCGGACCTGAGGCGCCCGTGATCTCCCGGCCAAGGGCCCGTGACGGGCAGATGAACACCCCGGGGCCGCACCATGCGCTGCGGCCCCGGGGCGTTCATACCAACTGCTGCCGATCGCAGCAGCGGCTTACTTCTCGATCGAGTCCGGGTCCTTGACCTTGGTGCCGTCCCCGAAAGCCTTGGCGCGCGCAGCCGCATCGAGGGTGGCCGGGAACTGCGCGGGGAACTCACCAAAGGCTTCCTCGGTGGCCTTGATGACCTGGCGGGACATGGCCAGGTTGGCGCCCCCGCCCACCACGGCACCGATGCCGAACGGCAGGGCCCGGCCCATCACGGCACCGGTCTGCTTGGCCAGGAACCGCTTGACGAACATGTTGCGGATCGTGCGCCCGGCGTCGAACTTCTTGTTGCCGTCGCTCTTACCGAGCATGAGCCCCCACTTGTTGGTGAGGCCCTTGGAACGGCTGGAATTCGCCAGGATCTGGCTCATCAGCTGGTTCCCGTCTTCCCCGAGCATCAACGCCATGACCATGGTGCGGTTCTGCTCTTCGTCATCGGGGTGCACACCGTGCAGTTCGGCCATGGCCTGCGCGTACAGCGCGGTGGCCTCCAGGTAGCCGACCACGGCCACCGAGGACAGACCCAGCGACGCAATGGTACCGATGCCGGGAACCAAGGCTGTGGCACCCACTGCCCCGCCGCCCACGGTCACCGAACGCTTGTAGGTCTTGGT
The DNA here is from genome assembly GCF_039544365.1 of Kocuria gwangalliensis. Classification (NCBI taxonomy): domain Bacteria; kingdom Bacillati; phylum Actinomycetota; class Actinomycetes; order Micrococcales; family Micrococcaceae; genus Kocuria; species Kocuria gwangalliensis. Next base: position 269,809 of record NZ_BAABLN010000001.1, read on the forward strand.
CAGGCGCTTGGCGATCTGAGCGGGCGTGTCCTTGGGGTGCTGCTCGCGTTCACGCTGCAGCATTTTGATCACCATGGGGCGCTGCACCCGCAGCACGTGGTTCAAAAACTTGTTGACACCCGGTTTGGGCTTGCCGTCCTCGTCAAAGGCCTTGTTCAGCGGGTTCATGTCCATATCGGTGCACTCCTCGAGGCGTACTCAATCGGTCGGGGCTGGTCTCACCTGTCACTGGCGTCAACTATTGCACAGCCCGCTGATCACCGCGCGGGCGTTCGCTCTCCGACGACGCCGCACGAGCCGGGTTCCGCGTATCTCACCCTCCCGGGTGGTTCCCTCTCTCGCTCACGAACTCGTCCCACGCGTTCAGTTTGCGCAGCAGGTCCGTTTTCTTGATCACGTGGCCCGACATCCGCCCCAGGATCGAGGACAGGGCGGCAATCGTGTCAATGATGAACGGCCCCTTATTGAGCATCACGCACTCGGCGCGCTGGCCCTGGGCGGCATCCGTGACCTCCGCGCGGGAAGGAATACCCTTTTTCGCCAGGCTCTCCAGCACCTGGGTGGCCCAGATGACCGGCACGTGGGCGGCCTCACACAGCCACAGGATTTCCTGTTGAACTTCCGCGAGGCGTTCGAACCCGGTTTCCACCGCCAGGTCGCCGCGCGCGATCATGACCCCGGCGTCCTTCCAGCGCATGACCTCCAACAACATTTGCGGCAACTGCTCGAACCCGCCCACCGTCTCGATCTTGAGGGTCACGTCCACGTCGGTGGCGCCCAACCGGGTGAGTTCGTCCAACAAATCGGTGACGTCCGTGCGACTGCGGACGAACGACATGTTCACGATGTCCGCGTTGCGGGCCACGAACTTCAGGTCCCGGCGGTCCTGCTCGGTGAGTGAGCGGATCCGTAGCTCGGTGTCCGGGAAATTAATGCCCTTCTCCGCCTTCAGATTGGAGCCATTAGGCCCGGCATGCAGGACGTCGATGTCCATGCTGTCGGGGGTCACGGAACGGACGACTCCGCCGATCTTGCCGTCGTTCAGCCACACCCGATCCCCCGGTTCGACATCCTCGAACGCCTCGGGGAGGGTGCACCCAATGCTGAACGGGGAGTGGCTCACCGCGGGCACCGGCTCCAGGCTGCGCACGAGCCGCAGGGTGTCACCGATGTTCAGCCGCAGCGCCTGCTCGGTTTCGGGCAACTCGCCCAGGACCGCCCGGTCCCCGTTGGCGGCCGTGAGGACCAAATCGGTGGCGAAATACACGGTTTTGGCGAATTCCACCAGCACACCACCGTCCTCCACCGCCACCACGTGCAGGGAGCGCCCGGATTCACGTGCGTCCCGCAGCCGGATCCGCTCCCCCACCGAACGTTGCGTCAACCACGACGCCGGGCTCACCGGCACGCTGGGCAGCAAGTCATCGTGGGGCGAGCTCCCCAGCCAGAGTCGAGCGCGTTCCGTGATGTGCCCCCTCGCGTCGCGCGTGGGTTTGATCTTCTCGACACGCGGCCCCGGCTCGATCGGCCCGGTGCGCACCTTGGGCCCGCCCAGATCCATGGAGATCCTTAGATCCTTGTCCGATTCCGACGCCGCCGCGCGCACGTGCTCGATCATGCGCGCCCATTCCTCGGGCCCGTCATGCGCGCAGTTGACGCGGGCCACGTTCATCCCGGCGGCCACCATGTCCCGGACCAGGGCGGGGTCCCCGGCGGCCTCGGAAGGTAACGTGACCATGATGCGGGTCTCTCGGTCCTCGGGGGCCCGCCCCAGCAGGTGCACAGTGTTGCGCACCAGCGTTTCCTGGCCACCGCCCTGGTCCTCTCCGGGGTCGATTCCCACGTCGAGCATGTCCAGATCGGGTTCGGGCTTGTCTGCAATGGCCGCCAGGCTCAGCAGCACCGCCTTTAGGTGGTCCTCCACCCCGGCCTCCATGCGGCCCAGCGATGAGAGCCCCAGCTCCGAGAGGTCCGCCTGCAACTGGCGGACGTCCTGGCTGCGCACCGCGGCGTAATCGACCAGATTCACGGCGGACCAACGGTGGCGGGGGCGGACACGGTTGATGCGATCCAACTGCGCGGTCCGTGCCTTGCTCACCACGCGGAATAATTCCTGCACCGCGTCCATGGCCTGCGCCGCCACCTCGCGACGCTGCTGGAACACACGGTCTGGCACTTGGCTCATGCTCTGGTCAACCCCCTGGTCCTATGGTGTCCGTCCAACGTAGTGACACCACATTTACGGACGGTTAACGGCCCTGACGTCAGTGTCGACTGAAATCCGTGAATTTGCCGGTGACCGGACCGTAATGGGCGTCCACGGTCATAACGACACCCGGGGTGTCACTGGAATTGAGGGACGTGAGCAGGTCACGCACCGCCCAGCGAGGACCCTCCACCATGATGGTCACGGTGCCGTCGGAATTATTGGTCGCGTGCCCGACCAGCCCGAGCTTCTCGGCGTGTCTCCAAGCCCAGTAGCGAAATCCCACGCCTTGCACGGTCCCGTGGACCACCGCAGTCATGGCAAGGGGTTCGTTGACATCGAGTTCTTCGGGTTCACGGTCGTCGGACGCGCGCGGGTGCAGTGATGGCATCTCCATGGACCCAGATTAGGAGATACTTCTGGAAGAACATACTGCTGTTGTTCGGCAGCACGCGTGAAAGGTCACCTCACCCATGTCCGAAACCCCCGCACTCGACCCGCAGGATCGGCTCGACATCCTGGAAACCCTGCATTTCTTGTCCCATGTGATCGACAACCGTGAATGGGATCATTTGGCGTACGCGGTGACCGAGGACGTCGAATACCTGGCCCCTCGCATGGTCACCCCCACATCGGTGGCGGACTTGGCACCCGCCATGGCCTTGCACGGGCCCGCGGGGATCCGGCAGGGCTACGAACTGTCCCAAGTGGCCCAGTACGGCAGCGTGCACGTGCTCAACACCGTCATCGAACCCATTGACGAGGACACCGCGGTCACGTGGAGCCGAATGATCCTGGTGTCCTTCGATCAGCGGGCCGTGGGTACCGATGTGGTGGACACGGTGGTGCGCACCCCGGACGGCTGGCGCATTTGCCGACGTGTGCTCCACGCACGGAACATGGTGCGCGAGGCGGAGCGTTCCGGTGCCGGGTACGTTCCGGGTCCTTACACGTTCGTGCACTTCAACGAGGCCATCGTTCGTGCCCAGGAAACCAACGCGACCACCGGTCACCCCCGTCGTGAGGAGCAGACCCGATGAGTGCCGCTCGGTGGGAGCGCCCGGCCGCCGTTGATGCGCTTGAAATCCATGAGGTCCTGGCACGGTACGCGCACTGCATCGACAACCGCGACTGGGAACAGCTCTCCCGTATTTTCACCGCCGATGTGAAGTTCGGGGGCCCGGGTCACTACACCCGATCCCGGGATGATGTTCCGGGACGCATTGAGCAGGTGAGCCCGTATCACCCGCACTACACCACGGACACTGTGATCCACAGCCTCCCCGTCGATTCGGAGGGCAGGAAACGTGCTCGGTCGTGGAGTAAATATTTCATCGTGCGCCACGACCGGACCTTGGCCTCCGGGGATTACCTGGACGAATGGGTGCGCACGGAAGCGGGGTGGCGCATCCTGCAACGCCGGGTGTCCCGAGGGCAGCGCTGGGAGAACGACCCCGGGGGTGCCTCCCAGCGTGACCTGGGAATGGGAGATTTTCTGGCGCCCGCCTCCTAGGAGAGCTCCGCCAGGCCCTCGGTGATCACGGTGTCGCCGTCCGCGAAATCAATCTTTTTCCCCACCGTGGTGTCGGGTGCGGCCAATGCGGCGGCGGCAACCAGGGCCACGTTGCCGCGTGCCGTGTCGACGGCGTCGTCCCCCTGGCCCGGGTCGGTGGTGATCATGCCGGTTGTTTCGTCATCGGTGAGCTTGCCCGGACCCAGAATGGTCCATTTCAGGGAGCTCTCGCGCAGGTGGTCGTCCGCGTCCGCCTTGGCCTGCGCGTACGCGTAGAAGGAATCATCCTCCGGGACGCCGTGATCCTGGCCCGCGCCCATGTAGGAGACCATCACGTAGCGCTCGACGCCCGCGGCCTGAGCCGCGTCCATGGAGCGGATAGCGGCATCACGATCCACGGCGTACGTGCGCTCGGGATCGCCGCCACCGGCGCCAGCGGACCACACGACGGCGTCCTGGCCGGCCACCAGTTCCTTGAGGCCGTCCGTATCGAGTTTCTCGACGTCCGCGACCACGGCGGTCGCGCCGCGGTCCTCGACGTCCTGGACCTGTGACTCGGAGCGAATCACCGAGTTCACGCGGTGTCCGTCTCCCGAGAGGATTTGGCTCAGCTGCAGGGCCACCTTGCCGTGGCCTCCGATGATCATGATGTTCGACATGGTTAGTCCTTCCGTAGCCGGTAGTACTTCCGTGCCGTGGTCGTTCCGTTGATTCGGATGGCCGCCCACACCGCTACCAGCAGCAGGGCGATGACCACGGCGGGTGCCACTGTCCATAGCGCGATGAGCACCAAGATCATTCCCACCAGGGCCGGAATCATGGGCCAGCCGTACTGCACCATTTCCACGGCCATGTAGTCCTGGACCCGCAGATGCGCGGTGTCCTGCGGCAAACGGCCGGTTCGAGCGCTCGCACGGACCCCTTTGGAACCCATGGAGCGTTCCTCCATCATTCCCACCCGCGGCACCTGGTCGACACGCATGAGCGACAGGATCACGCCCCCCAGCGACGCCGCCGCGCCCGCCAGCAGTACCGGCCACTGCCAGGCGCTGTGGAGGATACCGGTTTGGTTCAGCCGATCACCGGCCACTATCCCCACAATGCCCGCACTGAGTGCCACCACCGCCACCACGGCCAGGCGACGTTTCCACACCTTGTCGACCCATGCCAGCGAGGGGATGGGGACATTGGGTCGGTCGGCTCCCGTGAGTCGGTATTCCTGTGTCACGACGAGTCCTCCTTACGAGTTTTTGTTGGACGCCCCCAACTCTTTGTACAACCTGCTCACCACGGCATGCAGATCGGCGCTGTCATGTTCCACCAGCGCCTCGGTCAACACACCCAGTAGACCGTGAATCATGAACCGGTCATAAAGGCTTGCAGGGCTGGGCTGATGGTGTTCGTTGCGTAGTTGCCGGCACGCCGCGGCAAGTTGGAGCACCAGGGCGTTGCCCGCCAGATAGCCACCCGGACCGGAGAGCACGGCGGAGTAGTACGCCCGATACTCACTCACGTGCTCAACCACGGTGTGGGCGAGCCGCTCCATCACATCACCGTTTCCGGTGGTACCGGCGCCCTTCAAGGACAGCTCTGCGCGTAAGAGATTCACGGTGGTCTGGAGTAATACCTGCTCGCGTGAACCGAAGTTCTCGTACACGGCCTTGCGACTCACGCCGGCGGCCTGAGCGATTTCGGTCATGCCCACGTGGGATCCGCGGCGGGCCACCAGATCGACCGTGGCATCCACCACCGCTTTACGCGTTCGCTCTCTTCGTCGATCCATGAGGGTCTCCAATATCCAATGAGAAACTAAATAATACGCTCACTTCCTATTGAACGACATCCTCGGAGTTGGGAGCACCCCCTTTAGGGTTGGGTCCCCCGCTCACCACGAACACCAGGCCCTCGCCGTCGAACTCCACGAACCCGGCTGCACCGGAGTACAGCAGTGAATGCCCGGCCCGCAATTCATGATCCGAGGTCCCCGGCTCGCAGATTCTGGCCGTCACATTTCCCTCGGCGACCAGCACCACGGAGGTCCCCGGGATCCGCCGGCGTAGGGCGTGCTCACGGTGCACCTGGACGGCCACCATGCTCAGGGAGGCGTCCCACAAGGGGTAGCACACCGACCCGTCGGGGCTGGAATCCGGGTCGAGGATCTCGATCGGGGCCTGCTGCGGAGCCAACACGGACAGTAGCTCCGGCACGTCCATGTGCTTTTGCGTGAGTCCGGCTCGCAGCACATTGTCCGAACAACCCATGATCTCCACGGCCGTTCCGGAGATGTACGCGTGCAGTTGTTGGGGCGGGGTGTGCACCGCCTGTCCGGGGTGCAGGTGCACGAGGTTCATGCACAGGGCCACGAGCATGCCCGGGTCACCCGGGTAGTGATGATCCAGCAGCTCAATCACGTGGACGGCCCGTTCCAGCTGGGTGGCCGTGGGGCCCAAGGCCACGTCGTCGTTGGCTTCGGGCAGGTGCGCCAATCGTGTCCTGCGCAGCCGGGCTGCTGCGCTCACGCACGCTCGAACGGAATCCGCGGCGTGCTCCTCGGACAGCGTCAGCGCCGCTCGCAGCGCCGAGGGCTCGCCGGCCGCCCACGACAGCCAGTTCAAGCGCAACTCCTGCGCAAGCTCACGCAACTGCGCCCCCGTTTGTTGTCCCGCCAGTAACCACATATTGGTGAGAGCCACCACGGTTTCCGGTTTGGCTCGGTCGTCCTTGTAATTGCGGGACGGGGATTCGAGGGGCACCCGCTGATCGTTGTCCCGCGCAAAACCCTCCTTGGCCTGCTGGGTCGACGGGTGGACCTGAATGGACAACGGAGCGGCAATCGCGAGAATTTTCAGCAGGAACGGCAGATCCGGCAGAACCTCGACGAGGCTCGTGGAGTGGCCCCCCACCTCGATGACGGATGGCGCACTCGGGTGGGCGCCCATCCACAGTTCCGCCTCCGGCTGCTCACTGGGTACAGGCCTACCCTGCATGGTGGCCAACACGGATCGTGATCCCCACGCGTAATTCTGAATCGGATTGTCCATCCGAAAGAACTCTGCCATGCAGATCATCCAATCACAGCGGACTTGAGGATTCGTGTGGACCTTGCCGGGGCACCGGCCCGTCTCACGTAGAATTCGGCCCTGTGACCATAGATCTTTCTTCCTCGTTCAAGGCCTACGATGTGCGCGGCATTGTGGGCTCCACCATCACTGCGGACAGCGTGCGAGCCACCGGCGCCGCATACGTCGATGTGCTCGGTCTGGCAGGCACCACCGTGGCCGTGGGCGGAGACATGCGCCCCTCCTCCCCCGAATTCATCGACGCGTTCGCCCAGGGTGCCATGGCGCGCGGCGCGGATGTGATCAAGATCGGCACCATCTCCACGGACGAGTTGTACTTCGCGTGCGGCACGCTCAACTGCGCCGGCGTGACCTTCACCGCGAGCCACAATCCCGCCGCCTACAACGGCATCAAGATGTCCATGGCCGGAGCAGTCCCGGTGTCCTCGGACACCGGACTCTTTGAGATCCGTGACCTCGCCCAGCAGTACCTGGACTCGAGTGACATTCCGCAGGCCGAACGGCAAGGTACGGAAACCAGCCGGGATGTCCTGGCCGACTACGCTCGCTACCTGCGTGACTTGGTGGACCTCAGCAAGATCCGCCCCCTCAAGGTGGTCGTGGACGCGGGTAACGGCATGGCCGGCCTGACGACTCCCGCGGTCCTGGGAGACGCCGAGCTCAAGGCCTTACCCCTGGAGATCGTGCCCCTGTACTTCGAGCTGGACGGCACGTTCCCCAATCACCCCGCCAACCCGCTCGAACCGGCAAACCTCGTGGATCTGCAGGTTGCGGTCCGCGAACAGGGTGCAGACATCGGATTGGCCTTCGACGGGGACGCGGATCGCTGCTTCGTGGTGGACGAGCGCGGCGAGCCCGTCTCTCCGTCGGCCATTGCCGCCATCGTGGCCGAACGCGAGATCGCCCGGGCCCGCGCCGGGGGCGACGAGCAGCCCGTGGTGATCCACAACCTGATCACCTCCAAGGCTGTGCCGGAGCTCGTGGAGGCCAACGGTGGCCGCGCCGTGCGCACCCGTGTGGGGCACTCGTTCATCAAGGCCGTGATGGCCTCCGAGAAGGCCGTGTTCGGTGGTGAGCACTCCGCCCACTACTACTTCAAGGACTTCTACAACGCGGACACCGGAATGCTCGCGGCCATGCACGTGCTGGCGGCCCTCGGTGAGCAGCAGGGCACCCTGAGCGATCTGATGGACCGTTACGACCCCTACGTGGCGTCCGGCGAGATCAACTCCGAGATCGAGGACAAAGCCTCTGCGGTGGATCGTGTGCGCGCACACTACGCCGAACACGGCCCCGCCGTCACGGTCGAGGACATGGACGGCACCACCTTCACCCACCCGGGTGAGGGCTGGTGGTTCAACCTGCGTCCGTCCAACACCGAGCCGTTCCTGCGGCTCAACGTGGAGGCTCCGGATAGCGCCACCATGGAGCGCGTCCGGGACACAGTGCTGGGTCTGGTGCGTCAGGGCTGAGAATCCGGGCCACGTTCGCATTGGATACGACGACGCCGCGCGGGACTTCCCGTGCGGCGTCGTCGTTTTCGGGCGCCCCGGCCGGCCGGGGCAGCGAGGGAGAGAAAACCCCTTAGACGTTGGCCTGGCGGGCTTCGTCGTGCAACATCCACTGGTCGGGACCGAAGATTTCGTAGTGAATGTTCCGGCCCGGGACACCCTTTTCAATGAGCTGCGAACGCAGTCCCTTCATGAAGGGCAGGGGCCCGCACATGAACGCGGTGGTGTCCTCGTCGACGTCCAGGTCGACCTCGGAAAGGTCCATGAAGCCCTCGTGATCGCCTTCACCGGGCGTCTCCATCCACGTGATCATTTGAGCATTGGGCAGGCTGTCCACCAGGCGCTCCATGATCTGGCGACCCGGCCAACGGCCCAAGGAGTGGTCTGCATGCAGCACGGTGACCTTGCGCTGCGATCCTTCCTTGGCCAGGCGATCCAGGAACGAGACGATCGGGGTGGTACCGATACCGGCCGAAGCCAGCAACAGCGCGCTGTGCCCCTCATCCAGGACCACGTCACCGTAGGGGTTGGAGATCTCCAGAATGTCCCCCTCGTTGATGTCCTCATGCAAAATGGGGGTCACCTCGCCCTGGGGGTCCTTACGGATCACCACGCGACGGTGGCCCTCCTGAGAGGGCACCAGGGTGAACTGGCGAGGCTGCCGGATGCCGTCTTTGACCTTGACCTGGATGGTCACGTACTGGCCGGGGATCGGGCGGGTCAACGGGGTGTCATCAGCGGGTTCGAACTCGAACGCGATGACGTCCTTGGCGATGTCTTCCTTCGAGATCAGCTTGAACGGTGCAAACATCACGTCATTGGCCTGCTGACCGTAAAGACCCTTCTCCAGCTTGATCAGGGCGTCCGCCATGAGCCAGTAGACCTCGTCCCACGCGGCAACGACCTCGGGAGTCGCGGCATCGCCCAGGTCGGCTGCAATGGCACCGAACAGGTGCTCGTGCACGGTGGAGTACTCATCGGGCAGCAGACCCAAAGACGTGTGCTTGTGGGCCACGCGCGAGAGCACTTCGTCCGGGTAGGAATCCGGATTCTTCAGCAGGTGCGAGGCAAAGGCCGCGATGGAACCGGCCAGCGCCTGCGGCTGAGTGCCGTTCTTCTGGTTGGAGCGGCTGAACATGCCGTCCAGCAGATCGGGGCGGGCGTTGAACATGGACTTGTAGAACTCGGGCGTGATCGCGGGGATCCGCTCGGCGATCACACCAATGGTTTGTTCGATGACGGGGCGAGACTTTTCAGACAGCACGGCTGCTCCTTAGGTGGGAAACCCTGTGTTCCGAAATCTAGCATCCTAAATACAAGTAATCTAACTCTCAGATGAAAGAGTCTTCCGGGGGTGCCAGCCCGATGCTGACCGCCACCTTGCCTATTTGGCGCTCGTTGACCAGATCGGCAATGGTGACATCGTCCAGCTCGCGATAAAAGGCCTCGCGCGCCCCGGCCAGTGCGGCGCGCAACCGGCAGCCGTGATTGAGAGGGCAGGCCGCCTCATCGGCTTCACACTCGACCATGGCGGTGTCGGCCTCGAGCTCGCGCAGTACGGAACCCACACTTGATCGCAGGCCCTCTTCCGTCACACTCACACCCCCGGACCGGCCACGGAGGGAGACGAGCAGACCCATGGAGCGCAGTTTCGCCACGGTTTTGGTCACGTGGTGATAGGGGGCACCCACCCCTTCGGCAATGCGCTGGGTGGACAGCAGAGTGCCCTCCGGCAGACCACCCATCAGGAGCAGCACTCGCAGGGAAATATCCGAAAAAGCCGTCAGCTTCACGTCGCGGGCCTCCTCTCCGGGCTTGAATCCAGTAGATGTAGCAAACCTTGTCATAACCGTTAGTTGCACTGGAAAATTCCGCGGCGCTGACCCGCCCGCATCTTCACTGACGTGTCATTGCGCTCCGCGCTACACAGGTGGTGGCCTCCGTAGCGGATCGCCACCCGCGAGCGGTGACCGGAAACGCACATGGAAACGCCGCGCCCGCCACTCCTCCGCAGAGTGACGTGCACGGCGTGACTACCTCACGGGGACAGTGGCCGGGCCGGGCCGGTCCACGTCCGGGTCAGGAGCTCTTGAGGCGCTCCTCGAGACCCGCGCGCTGCTCCAGGATGACCTCCGGGACATCGCCGAGCTTGTGGAACCACTCGTCGATACCCGGCAGCTCCGCCAGCCACTCGTCCTTGTCCACGCGCAGTGCGGCGTCGAGTTCTTCATCGGAGATGTCCAGGCCGCTCAGGTCCAGGTCCTCCTTGGCGGGAACAACGCCCACGGGGGTTTCCTGACCACCCGCGGTGCCCCTGAGCCGCTCGACGATCCACTTGACCACGCGGGAGTTCTCGCCGAAGCCCGGCCACGCGAAGCCACCGTCCGCGGTGCGGCGGAACCAGTTCACGTAGTAGATCTTGGGCATGTTCTCCTCACCCACGCGGGCGCCGGTGTCGAGCCAGTGCTCGAGGTAGTCATTGGCGTTGTAGCCGATGAAGGGGAGCATGGCCATGGGGTCGCGACGAACCACACCCACCGCGCCCTTGGCCGCGGCGGTGGTTTCGGACGAGAGTGTCGCACCCTGGAAGACACCGTGTTCCCAGCCGAAGGACTCGGAGACCAGGGGCACGGTGGTCTTGCGGCGGCCACCGAAGATGATGGCAGACAGCGGTACACCTTCGGGGTCGTCGTACTCTTCGGCCAGGATGTCGACCTGTTTGATGGGGGTGCAGAAACGTGAGTTGGGGTGCGCGGCCGGACGCCCGGACTCCGGGGTCCAGTCGTTACCCTTCCAGTCGGTCAGGTGCTCGGGGACCTCGTCGGTCATACCCTCCCACCACACGCCGCCGTCGTCGGTGAGCGCAACGTTGGTGAAGATGGTGTTGCCGCGCGCCACTCCGCGCATGGCGTTGGGGTTGGTGGACCAGCCGGTACCCGGAGCCACACCGAACAGGCCGGCCTCGGGATTGACCACGCGCGCCTGACCGTTCTTGAAGCGGATCCAGGAGATGTCGTCTCCGACCATCTCGGCCTTCCAGCCGTCGATGGTGGGTTCGAGCATTGCGAAGTTCGTCTTACCGCAAGCGGACGGGAAGGCCGCGGAGATGTAGCGAGCTTCGCCTTCCGGGTCGGTGATCTTCAGGATGAGCATGTGCTCGGCCAGCCAGCCCTCGTCGTGCGCGATTGCAGATGCGATGCGCAGCGCGTAGCACTTCTTGCCGAGCAGCGCGTTACCGCCGTAACCGGAGCCGAAGGACCAAATGGCGCGATCCTCGGGGAACTGCACGATGTACTTGGACGGGTTGCACGGCCACGGGACGTCTTCTTCACCGGGCTCGAGCGGAGCGCCCAGGGAGTGCAGGGCCTCGACGAAGAACGCGTTGTCGCGGGTCATCTTGTCCAAGACCGGAGTGCCGATGGTGGCCATGATCCGCATGGAGCACACCACGTAAGCGGAGTCGGTGATCTCCACACCGTACTTGGGATCCTCAGCCTCCAGGCTGCCCATCACGAACGGAATCACGTACATGGTGCGCCCGCGCATGGACCCGGTGAACTTACCGATCAAGGTTTCCTTCATGACCGCGGGGTCTTCCCAGTTATTGGTGGGACCGGCTCCCTTGGGAGTCTTGGTGCAGATGAAGGTGCGCTCCTCGACACGGGCTACGTCATCCGGATCGGAGAAAGCGGCGAAAGAATTGGGGAATCTTTCCTCGTCCAGCCGAACGAACGTGCCGGCGTCCACGAGCTCGGTGGTCAGCGTGTTCCATTCTTCCTCGGAACCATCTGCCCAGTGAATGGCGTCCGGCTGGGTCATTTCAGCCATGTCGCGAACCCAGTCCAGGAGGCGCTGGTGCGTGGTGGGTGCGTTGTCGAGCGCTTCACGCGCAGCCTGTTTGAGTCCGGTGGATTCGCTGCTTGCAGTGGTGTTGTCAGCCATTGACATGTCTCCTCGTTGAGGCCGTCTTGCCGCGCCCGTGGTCGGCGATGCAGCTGCCCGTCGAACGATCTCCCAACTACATCGTTGGATGAGACCCGGGGGACTAGCTCCGGCAGGGTTATGCGTGTGTTTCCAGTCTATCGCGGCAACGCCGCCGCCCGATGAGCGTTACATCACACCGCTGGTCGGCTCCCTAATTTTCAGGGCTATTTCAAAGTCGGTGAGTGTGGTGTGGATTTTCGCGCGGGCTTGTGGGGTCCCGGCGTGGCTGCTGGTCA